>JAKSUH010000022.1 GCA_024413395.1 archaeon | reverse complement strand
CACCAAATGACTCATATTTTGCTATAATTGCATCATCAATATTTACCATGTGAAAGGCCCCTAATAAAAATTATTCTTCATCTTCCTCTTCGTCGTCCTCTTCTTCTGCTTCCTCTTCAGCTTCTTCAGCTTCTTTAGCTAATTTTTCAGCTTCAGCTTTTGCTTCAAGTAAAGCATTTACATATTCTTGGACTTCTTCTTTGGAAAGTTTTTTGTATTTTTGATCATCAACAGAGATAACAGCAATTTCGACATTTTCAACTGAATCTTTATTATCAGTTGCAGCATAAATAGCATCAATAGCTAAATTAATTGCACCATCTAATGATAAATCATCAACATAATTTTCTTCAAATACTTCTAATGCTTCATTTCTTCCTGAACCAATAGCTGTTGCTTTATATTCAATTAAAGCTCCACTAGGATCAGTTTCGAATAATCTGCATGTATCATTGTATACTCCACCAATAATTAAAGCAGAACCAAATGGTCTTACTCCACCATTTTGAGTATATAATTGTTTCATATCACATATTTTCTTTGCTAAATTTTCTACTCTAATAGGTTCAGAGTATGTGATTTTATTTATTTGAGCTTCTAATCTAGCTCTTTCTATTAAAGCCCTAGCATCTGCAACAAGTCCAGAAGTAGCTGCTCCAATATGTTCATCTATTTTGAATATTTTTTCAATAGATGTTGGTTCTACTAATTTAGAAGTAGTTCTTTTTTCAACCGCTAAAACTACACCATCATTACATTTAATACCAATAGATGTAGTTCCTCTTTTTACTGCTTCTCTAGCGTATTCAACTTGGAATAATCTTCCATCTGGGCTAAAGACTGTGATTGCTCTATCATATCCAGCATTTTGTAAAGGTTGCATTTTAAATACCTCTCTATTTTAAGTTTATTTAATAAAAAAGAAATTCCCATAACTCCATGAAATGGTTTAGTTTTTTATTATATCCATAAATCCAATTATTATTTATATATAAATATATTTATAAAGGTTTCTACATATCAGATATAACGTTCAATAGATGATTTAATTGTTCCAGAAGAACCAATTACAGAAATAGCTATGCGTTTATTATTGAATTTATTAATACAACAATATGCTGCCCTAACTTTATCTTCATAACCTCTTTGACAACGTATTATTGATTTATAAGAATTATATTCATTTGTTTTTTCTTGTTCATAAAACTTCATAACCCATAAATTAAAGTTACTTGTTTCAACTTCACCCCAGTATCGAATACAACCATCCCAAACAAGAGCAACTAATTCATTTTTATCAATGTTTCCTTTAACTTTAATATCTACGGTTAAATAACGATTATTTTTCCTAAGTGTAGAAGGTAATACTTTAAGTTTCATTGAGACACCACCTTAACACCTTTGAAAATAAGGTTTTCTCTATTTTTATTATATTCTATAATATCCTTTGGATAATCCATCATTTTACTAATTTCTTCTTCTTTAAGACCTGTTGAAATTAAAAATGCTTGAATATCACGAACAGAACGTAAATCAAAAACAGATTCAGCATGAGATGAAATTATGAATGGAAACTCAAATTTTCTATATAAAGTATAAATCTCTTTCCAATTTGCTAATATTTTAGCCCTATTTGAAAGATAACTATTTAATATATCTTTAAAGGATAATTCAACAGCAATATTATTATCATATGCTAATTTAGCTAGCACGTGATTCATACCTGCATCATAACGTTTAAGATAAGGCCTAGATAAAATATCTATTTGAATATCTTCACAAACAGCACGATTAACCTTTAAATTACCTCCAACAACAGAGATACAATTACAATTTTTCCTATATTTTTTAACAATTTTCCTGATCTCATTAGGATTATTAGAATCTATTTCTAAAGTAAAATCTATTGGAATATCTAATTTATCTTCAAGATCTTCTTTAAATTCTAAACTTTTTTTGTAATCATTTTGTGAATAAGAAAAGTTTAATTGTTGCCAACCTAATTTTATAGCTTCATTTGCCATATTAATATTAGATTCTAAATCTTTTCCTTTAATATTTAAATCTACAAACATTTTATCTAAAACTCATTATCAATTGTTAATATTAATGTTCTCAAATGATTTCTCATCAATCAGGAGAATTCTGATCATGCGCTTCAAAGAAAAATGCAGGAGTTCCTGCCTCATTTAAAGGTAATGTTAGATAGACATGACTTGTTGGATTTGGAGGGAAATAATATGTCGAAAATGTGCAATTTTTTAAAATTTCCTTTACAATAATTTCACTTTGACTATTATTTAACGGAGAAAACATGAATTCATTTTCTAACCAATTTCCAGCATTAGAATGTACATCAACAAGTAATGTTAAATTCTTATTCAATGAATCAGGTAAAACATACTTCTGAGCAAGTAACTGTCCATTCATCCGACTAGTTTCATAATCATCTACACCTTGAGTAACATTAATACGATAGATGTAATAACAATATTTTAAATCTTCACTATTAAAAAAACTATCTAAAAATGCTTGATGTGTTGCATTTTCTCTAGGATGGAGACCAACAACATATGCAATAACAATATTAGATGAAGTATTACCATATGGTCCTAAAAGTTCTACAGAGCCATATGTCTCACTGCCTAAAGTTTTTTGTTGTTGTAAAGAGTTAAAAACACCTGTAGTTAAACAAATAGCTAATGAAACAACCCCTATAAGAATTATTACTAATAAAATAATTAAAATATCTTTTTTATCCATAATATCCCTAAATTGATATTGAAGCAGGTAATTGACCAGAATCACCATATTGGATTAAAACTTCACAACAAATTTGAGCCATTTTATTTGGTGAAATATCAGCTACACCAGAAGCATGCACTCCAATATAATTTGGAATATATCCTTTAGAAGATATCCAATTTGAAAAACGACTACACATATCTACATATTCTCCCTTATTAATTGTTTGAGAAGAATCTTTTCCTAAAGGATTTGTAGCCTCTGAATAAGTTCCAACACTAATTGAACCATCCGAATTTCCATTAGAAATTTGAACAATAGAAGTAGTTAATATATGGAGATATTGGGCTTTAGTAAGAGTTAAACCATTAAATATTATAGAAGATGGATAATTAGTATCTGAAATAGCTTTAGCCAATGTAGGTACTTGAGATATAGGAAATGCATTGTAACTAATAGGTTCAGAAGCACTTCCAATAGAATTATTAGAATTACTTGAACTTACATAAATTACAACACAAACTATTGCAGCTATTGCTATTAATGCAACTAAAGTTATAATAATAATATTTTTTTTCTTATTTTCCTTATCTTCATCATTTATAGGTTGTTCTTGAACATCTACATTATTATTTTTAAAAGCAACCCCACAATATTTGCAATATTGAACATTATCTTTATTTTCTTTTCCACAATTTGGACAAAACATTCTAGTTTACCTCATTAAAATGTTTGAGTACCAGAAGTTGGAGATAAATTAACAGTTAATTGATCTGCAAGAGACCCATCATTATTATATAATTTTACTACTGCTTTATCAGGATAATATTTAAATGCATTTGCACTGTTAAAATCAACATAGCCGTTTGAATCAACAGTTCTAGTTAATAAATTACCATTATTTAGATTATTACCATCTCTACTCCATATAGCAGTAATCTTAACTGTTTGACCTGCATGTTGTTTACCTACATTAATATGAGCATAAGTTTTATCAGCATTAGCAGAACCAGTTGTAAAAGAACAACCTAAAATTTTTAATGGAGAATTAGCATTAGCTGTAACAGTATTATTATTATTACTAGCAACATTAGCATGATTAACATTATTTCCATTATTATTGTTATTAAATACACCAGCTGCAGCTAAACCTGCAATAAGAATTACAACTACAATTAAAGCAACTAAACCAATAATAATATAATTTTTCCTCATGTCTTCATCACTAGTGTTTTGTTGAGTAACTACCTGTTCAGAATTATTCTGTTTAGGTGAAGAGTTTAATGAAGCTCCGCAAAATTTGCAGAAACTAACTCCGTCTTTATTTTCCTTTCCACAATTTGGACAATACATTTTATTAACCATCATTTTATTTTAATAACTTTGATATTCCAACTTTTAATATCTTTAAAATTAATTGTAAAATCAGATGAAACATCAGATGTGAAATTTATTGAACCATTACTTGTTGTTAAATTAGAATTATTTGCTTTAAAATTAAATACATGATTTTTAAGTCAGATTATTTAAAATATGAATTATTTTTTAAAGGAGTTACAGATATATTTATAATATAGCTTCCAGCATCTAAAGAAAAGACATTAGAACCAGAACCTGTTCCATTAGCAACATAAACAACTTCGGTATTATTAACTGGTTTAATATCAGTATGGTTAGTTACAACAGGAGTTTGTGTTTCTGTTGGTTGATTAAAAGTACCATAAGCAAATAAACCTATTATAACTAATAAAATTACTATGACCAAACCTAATACAAGTGTTAAATTTGATTTATTAGAACTTTCATCAAAAAGTAAATTTTTTTGATTAACTAAAGTTGCACTACATTTTCTACATACATGAGCACTTTCTAAATTTTCAAAGCCACATTTTCCACATTTCATAATAATCATTGATATTTATAAACTTTAACTGACCAACTAACAGTTTCATAATAATCTACATTAAATATTACAGAACTATCAGAAGTGAAAGATATTGAATCACTTTTTGTAACAACATCACTTGTAGAACCCCAATTAAGGGAAGCTGAAGCACCATTATCTCCATTTAGATTGAGATAATTAGAAGCATAATTTTTTATAGGATATGCAGATATATCAATACGAATTTTACCTGAAGGAACAGAAAAAGACTGAGCTCCAGTACCAGAACCAGTATAACTTGCAATAAGCACCCATTGACCACTAGATGATGCAGTAGTAGAACTTGAAGAAGCATCCGGAGAATTTACTCCAACAATTACTGGATAGTTTGCATTATTATTATCCAAAATACCAGATGCAAATATAGCTATCATAGCAATACCTGCAATAATAATTATAGTTAAACAAATAACAATTACTTTAAAATTACTATCTGATTTAGTATTTGTTGAAGATATTGGCTGTTGATTAGAAATTAGAGAAAATCCACATTTTTTACAATAATTAGCTCCTTCCACATTCTTAAATCCGCAATTTTGACATTCCATAAGTTCATCCTCTAAGTAATTATATTTTATATACTAAAAGTTTTATCATTGATTTATTTTTATATCTTTCTTTATAAATAAAGTGTGTTTATATTGTTAAAAACTATTTATTATATAAATATAGATATTTTAATATGGTAAAAGATGATGAATTGTTAAAATTAACATCATATGTTCAAATCTCAAAATATAGAGAAAAAACATTAAAATCAATTGGTAATGATGTTAAGATTCCAACAAAAATAGCTAAAGATAGTGGTATTAGAACTAATCACATTTCTAAAGTTTTAAATGAACTTAAGAGTAAAGAAATGGTTGAATGTATAAATGAAGAAGTAAGAAAAGGACGTTTATACCGATTAACTGATACTGGAAAAGATGTTTTAGCTAATATTAATGAACAAGAAGATTAAATCATCTCTTCCAAACCTTGTTTTATAAAATTTAGTTCATCTAAATTAATATTTTCAAAATTACTTAATATAAGAGCAGATATTTTAATATTCTTTTGATTAAAATCAAAACATGCATCTGTTTCTAAAGTTATTGGTTCGGTATTTTTAACTTTTAAATCTAATTTATATTGCCGTTTAATAGCTTCTCTAAATTCTTCATTAATAAATTTCTCTAAAAAGACTATTATTTCATTAGCATAACTATTTGCTAAAATCATTACTTCTTTAATAACTTCTATATCTAAATCAGTCTGTGATACGATTTCATTGAAAGAATTATAATTTTGGTACCCATATGGAACAAATCTTCCTTCAACTGTATGTGCACAGTATTCAGCAAGTATTTTCATCCTATCATCATTATTAAAACAATACCAAATAAATGATTCAATGATTATTGATTGTTTTACATCTAAAATAGTAGACAAATATTCATTTAGAAGTAATCCTAAAAGCACATGGGATAATTCATGGATTATTGTTGCTATTTGAATAAATAAATCTAGCCTATCATCATAAAAATAATTTTACCAAAAGAAAAACCTCAATCAAGCCCTCTAGATTTAAATCTAATTATAGCATAATTATTAACTAATTTAATTAGATTATTTTTAACAATTAATGAATTATCATAATTAAAATTATATTTATAAAAAACATTTCTAAGTAAATTAGAGTATTCTTTCTCAGTTAATACATTATTTTGTAATATTTCTTTATTTTCTTCTGTAAATAATAAATCAAAACTTGAAAAAGAAATTGGATGCAATTTAGCATTACATGAAATACAATGAGTTGCATCATCTAAATTTAGACAATTACAAATAGGACAGATGTTTTCAATAGATATGTAATTTCCACAATGAATACAATAATTATCGTATTTATTAATTTCACATCCACAAATATCACAATACAACATTTTAATCCCTAAGATATTTTCTTAATAAACTATGTTTCACGTGAAACATAGTTTATTAAGAAAATATCTTAGGGATTAAAATGTTGTATTGTGATATTTGTGGATGTGAAATTAATAAATACGATAATTATTGTATTCATTGTGGAAATTACATATCTATTGAAAACATCTGTCCTATTTGTAATTGTCTAAATTTAGATGATGCAACTCATTGTATTTCATGTAATGCTAAATTGCATCCAATTTCTTTTTCAAGTTTTGATTTATTATTTACAGAAGAAAATAAAGAAATATTACAAAATAATGTATTAACTGAGAAAGAATACTCTAATTTACTTAGAAATGTTTTTTATAAATATAATTTTAATTATGATAATTCATTAATTGTTAAAAATAATCTAATTAAATTAGTTAATAATTATGCTATAATTAGATTTAAATCTAGAGGGCTTGATTGAGGTTTTTCTTTTGGTAAAATTATTTTTATGATGATAGGCTAGATTTATTTATTCAAATAGCAACAATAATCCATGAATTATCCCATGTGCTTTTAGGATTACTTCTAAATGAATATTTGTCTACTATTTTAGATGTAAAACAATCAATAATCATTGAATCATTTATTTGGTATTGTTTTAATAATGATGATAGGATGAAAATACTTGCTGAATACTGTGCACATACAGTTGAAGGAAGATTTGTTCCATATGGGTACCAAAATTATAATTCTTTCAATGAAATCGTATCACAGACTGATTTAGATATAGAAGTTATTAAAGAAGTAATGATTTTAGCAAATAGTTATGCTAATGAAATAATAGTCTTTTTAGAGAAATTTATTAATGAAGAATTTAGAGAAGCTATTAAACGGCAATATAAATTAGATTTAAAAGTTAAAAATACCGAACCAATAACTTTAGAAACAGATGCATGTTTTGATTTTAATCAAAAGAATATTAAAATATCTGCTCTTATATTAAGTAATTTTGAAAATATTAATTTAGATGAACTAAATTTTATAAAACAAGGTTTGGAAGAGATGATTTAATCTTCTTGTTCATTAATATTAGCTAAAACATCTTTTCCAGTATCAGTTAATCGGTATAAACGTCCTTTTCTTACTTCTTCATTTATACATTCAACCATTTCTTTACTCTTAAGTTCATTTAAAACTTTAGAAATGTGATTAGTTCTAATACCACTATCTTTAGCTATTTTTGTTGGAATCTTAACATCATTACCAATTGATTTTAATGTTTTTTCTCTATATTTTGAGATTTGAACATATGATGTTAATTTTAACAATTCATCATCTTTTACCATATTAAAATATCTATATTTATATAATAAATAGTTTTTAACAATATAAACACACTTTATTTATAAAGAAAGATATAAAAATAAATCAATGATAAAACTTTTAGTATATAAAATATAATTACTTAGAGGATGAACTTATGGAATGTCAAAATTGCGGATTTAAGAATGTGGAAGGAGCTAATTATTGTAAAAAATGTGGATTTTCTCTAATTTCTAATCAACAGCCAATATCTTCAACAAATACTAAATCAGATAGTAATTTTAAAGTAATTGTTATTTGTTTAACTATAATTATTATTGCAGGTATTGCTATGATAGCTATATTTGCATCTGGTATTTTGGATAATAATAATGCAAACTATCCAGTAATTGTTGGAGTAAATTCTCCGGATGCTTCTTCAAGTTCTACTACTGCATCATCTAGTGGTCAATGGGTGCTTATTGCAAGTTATACTGGTTCTGGTACTGGAGCTCAGTCTTTTTCTGTTCCTTCAGGTAAAATTCGTATTGATATATCTGCATATCCTATAAAAAATTATGCTTCTAATTATCTCAATCTAAATGGAGATAATGGTGCTTCAGCTTCCCTTAATTGGGGTTCTACAAGTGATGTTGTTACAAAAAGTGATTCAATATCTTTCACTTCTGATAGTTCTGTAATATTTAATGTAGATTATTATGAAACTGTTAGTTGGTCAGTTAAAGTTTATAAATATCAATGATTATTATGAAATGTGGAAAATGTGGCTTTGAAAATTTAGAAAGTGCTCATGTATGTAGAAAATGTAGTGCAACTTTAGTTAATCAAAAAAATTTACTTTTTGATGAAAGTTCTAATAAATCAAATTTAACACTTGTATTAGGTTTGGTCATAGTAATTTTATTAGTTATAATAGGTTTATTTGCTTATGGTACTTTTAATCAACCAACAGAAACACAAACTCCTGTTGTAACTAACCATACTGATATTAAACCAGTTAATAATACCGAAGTTGTTTATGTTGCTAATGGAACAGGTTCTGGTTCTAATGTCTTTTCTTTAGATGCTGGAAGCTATATTATAAATATATCTGTAACTCCTTTAAAAAATAATTCATATTTTAAATAATCTGACTTAAAAATCATGTATTTAATTTTAAAGCAAATAATTCTAATTTAACAACAAGTAATGGTTCAATAAATTTCACATCTGATGTTTCATCTGATTTTACAATTAATTTTAAAGATATTAAAAGTTGGAATATCAAAGTTATTAAAATAAAATGATGGTTAATAAAATGTATTGTCCAAATTGTGGAAAGGAAAATAAAGACGGAGTTAGTTTCTGCAAATTTTGCGGAGCTTCATTAAACTCTTCACCTAAACAGAATAATTCTGAACAGGTAGTTACTCAACAAAACACTAGTGATGAAGACATGAGGAAAAATTATATTATTATTGGTTTAGTTGCTTTAATTGTAGTTGTAATTCTTATTGCAGGTTTAGCTGCAGCTGGTGTATTTAATAACAATAATAATGGAAATAATGTTAATCATGCTAATGTTGCTAGTAATAATAATAATACTGTTACAGCTAATGCTAATTCTCCATTAAAAATTTTAGGTTGTTCTTTTACAACTGGTTCTGCTAATGCTGATAAAACTTATGCTCATATTAATGTAGGTAAACAACATGCAGGTCAAACAGTTAAGATTACTGCTATATGGAGTAGAGATGGTAATAATCTAAATAATGGTAATTTATTAACTAGAACTGTTGATTCAAACGGCTATGTTGATTTTAACAGTGCAAATGCATTTAAATATTATCCTGATAAAGCAGTAGTAAAATTATATAATAATGATGGGTCTCTTGCAGATCAATTAACTGTTAATTTATCTCCAACTTCTGGTACTCAAACATTTTAATGAGGTAAACTAGAATGTTTTGTCCAAATTGTGGAAAAGAAAATAAAGATAATGTTCAATATTGCAAATATTGTGGGGTTGCTTTTAAAAATAATAATGTAGATGTTCAAGAACAACCTATAAATGATGAAGATAAGGAAAATAAGAAAAAAAATATTATTATTATAACTTTAGTTGCATTAATAGCAATAGCTGCAATAGTTTGTGTTGTAATTTATGTAAGTTCAAGTAATTCTAATAATTCTATTGGAAGTGCTTCTGAACCTATTAGTTACAATGCATTTCCTATATCTCAAGTACCTACATTGGCTAAAGCTATTTCAGATACTAATTATCCATCTTCTATAATATTTAATGGTTTAACTCTTACTAAAGCCCAATATCTCCATATATTAACTACTTCTATTGTTCAAATTTCTAATGGAAATTCGGATGGTTCAATTAGTGTTGGAACTTATTCAGAGGCTACAAATCCTTTAGGAAAAGATTCTTCTCAAACAATTAATAAGGGAGAATATGTAGATATGTGTAGTCGTTTTTCAAATTGGATATCTTCTAAAGGATATATTCCAAATTATATTGGAGTGCATGCTTCTGGTGTAGCTGATATTTCACCAAATAAAATGGCTCAAATTTGTTGTGAAGTTTTAATCCAATATGGTGATTCTGGTCAATTACCTGCTTCAATATCAATTTAGGGATATTATGGATAAAAAAGATATTTTAATTATTTTATTAGTAATAATTCTTATAGGGGTTGTTTCATTAGCTATTTGTTTAACTACAGGTGTTTTTAACTCTTTACAACAACAAAAAACTTTAGGCAGTGAGACATATGGCTCTGTAGAACTTTTAGGACCATATGGTAATACTTCATCTAATATTGTTATTGCATATGTTGTTGGTCTCCATCCTAGAGAAAATGCAACACATCAAGCATTTTTAGATAGTTTTTTTAATAGTGAAGATTTAAAATATTGTTATTACATCTATCGTATTAATGTTACTCAAGGTGTAGATGATTATGAAACTAGTCGGATGAATGGACAGTTACTTGCTCAGAAGTATGTTTTACCTGATTCATTGAATAAGAATTTAACATTACTTGTTGATGTACATTCTAATGCTGGAAATTGGTTAGAAAATGAATTCATGTTTTCTCCGTTAAATAATAGTCAAAGTGAAATTATTGTAAAGGAAATTTTAAAAAATTGCACATTTTCGACATATTATTTCCCTCCAAATCCAACAAGTCATGTCTATCTAACATTACCTTTAAATGAGGCAGGAACTCCTGCATTTTTCTTTGAAGCGCATGATCAGAATTCTCCTGATTGATGAGAAATCATTTGAGAACATTAATATTAACAATTGATAATGAGTTTTAGATAAAATGTTTGTAGATTTAAATATTAAAGGAAAAGATTTAGAATCTAATATTAATATGGCAAATGAAGCTATAAAATTAGGTTGGCAACAATTAAACTTTTCTTATTCACAAAATGATTACAAAAAAAGTTTAGAATTTAAAGAAGATCTTGAAGATAAATTAGATATTCCAATAGATTTTACTTTAGAAATAGATTCTAATAATCCTAATGAGATCAGGAAAATTGTTAAAAAATATAGGAAAAATTGTAATTGTATCTCTGTTGTTGGAGGTAATTTAAAGGTTAATCGTGCTGTTTGTGAAGATATTCAAATAGATATTTTATCTAGGCCTTATCTTAAACGTTATGATGCAGGTATGAATCACGTGCTAGCTAAATTAGCATATGATAATAATATTGCTGTTGAATTATCCTTTAAAGATATATTAAATAGTTATCTTTCAAATAGGGCTAAAATATTAGCAAATTGGAAAGAGATTTATACTTTATATAGAAAATTTGAGTTTCCATTCATAATTTCATCTCATGCTGAATCTGTTTTTGATTTACGTTCTGTTCGTGATATTCAAGCATTTTTAATTTCAACAGGTCTTAAAGAAGAAGAAATTAGTAAAATGATGGATTATCCAAAGGATATTATAGAATATAATAAAAATAGAGAAAACCTTATTTTCAAAGGTGTTAAGGTGGTGTCTCAATGAAACTTAAAGTATTACCTTCTACACTTAGGAAAAATAATCGTTATTTAACCGTAGATATTAAAGTTAAAGGAAACATTGATAAAAATGAATTAGTTGCTCTTGTTTGGGATGGTTGTATTCGATACTGGGGTGAAGTTGAAACAAGTAACTTTAATTTATGGGTTATGAAGTTTTATGAACAAGAAAAAACAAATGAATATAATTCTTATAAATCAATAATACGTTGTCAAAGAGGTTATGAAGATAAAGTTAGGGCAGCATATTGTTGTATTAATAAATTCAATAATAAACGCATAGCTATTTCTGTAATTGGTTCTTCTGGAACAATTAAATCATCTATTGAACGTTATATCTGATATGTAGAAACCTTTATAAATATATTTATATATAAATAATAATTGGATTTATGGATATAATAAAAAACTAAACCATTTCATGGAGTTATGGGAATTTCTTTTTTATTAAATAAACTTAAAATAGAGAGGTATTTAAAATGCAACCTTTACAAAATGCTGGATATGATAGAGCAATCACAGTCTTTAGCCCAGATGGAAGATTATTCCAAGTTGAATACGCTAGAGAAGCAGTAAAAAGAGGAACTACATCTATTGGTATTAAATGTAATGATGGTGTAGTTTTAGCGGTTGAAAAAAGAACTACTTCTAAATTAGTAGAACCAACATCTATTGAAAAAATATTCAAAATAGATGAACATATTGGAGCAGCTACTTCTGGACTTGTTGCAGATGCTAGGGCTTTAATAGAAAGAGCTAGATTAGAAGCTCAAATAAATAAAATCACATACTCTGAACCTATTAGAGTAGAAAATTTAGCAAAGAAAATATGTGATATGAAACAATTATATACTCAAAATGGTGGAGTAAGACCATTTGGTTCTGCTTTAATTATTGGTGGAGTATACAATGATACATGCAGATTATTCGAAACTGATCCTAGTGGAGCTTTAATTGAATATAAAGCAACAGCTATTGGTTCAGGAAGAAATGAAGCATTAGAAGTATTTGAAGAAAATTATGTTGATGATTTATCATTAGATGGTGCAATTAATTTAGCTATTGATGCTATTTATGCTGCAACTGATAATAAAGATTCAGTTGAAAATGTCGAAATTGCTGTTATCTCTGTTGATGATCAAAAATACAAAAAACTTTCCAAAGAAGAAGTCCAAGAATATGTAAATGCTTTACTTGAAGCAAAAGCTGAAGCT
>JAKSUH010000021.1 GCA_024413395.1 archaeon | reverse complement strand
CCAGGATTCATTATTACAACATCAATTTTTGGATTAAATTGAGTTACAAAATTAGCAAAAATAGCTGTATCTTGTTCTATTGGTGGAAAAGTATTATAATGCATTGGAATAACTACTTTTGGATTATACCACATTGTAGCTACAGAAGCTTCAAAAGGACCCATAGTGAATTTATCACCAATAGGAACTAAACAAAGATCAGGTTTATAAATTTCACCAATAATAGTTTTCATATCACCAAATAATCCAGTATCTCCAGCATGATATATTTTAGTTCCATCTTCTAAAGTTATTAAAAAACTAGCAGCAGAACCACCAGGAACAGTCTCATCAACTACATCTAAATCAGATGAATGTTTAGCATCTAACATAGTAAATTTAATATCTTTATACATTACAGAACCGCCAATATTCATTCCAACATTATTTATTCCCTGTTTAGATAAGAATAAAGCAATTTCATGAATACCTATTACAGAACAACCATTTTCAATAGCTAATTCCATAGCATCTCCAAAATGATCAGCATGTCCATGAGTAACACAAATAATATCAGGTTTTAATTCTTCAACTGGAACTTGACAGGCAGGGTTATTTGTAATGAATGGATCAATTAAGATATGGACGTTTTCATCAGATATAATTTCAAAGGCAGAATGTCCTAACCATCTAATTTCCATTCTAATAACCTCCATTGATTTCTTGCAATATAGTATTTGCATCTAATTCATTAGCCATTTCCCAAATAGTATCAAATGAAACTCTAATATCAGATATTGAATCTCTATCAGTATAGATTGCACCATATTCAATATCTGAAATATCACTACTTTCTGAAATAATTAATGCATAAGAATCATCAGTAATTAAATTAATAGTATTTACTTTAGGTATTGTCCTAACATGTACTCCTTGTTTTAAAAGAGAAGAAATTAAAACTAAAGAAGATAAATCAGATAGATTAAATTCTTCAATAATAACTCTAGAGTAAATAGACGGGATATTTGAAATAAATTGTTCAGATAAACCAATTAAAGTAGGAATTTCTAACATTACCTCTTTTTGAATATTTGCAACTAAAAGTTCGAATGCTTCTTGAGAAGTAACAATTCCACCTTTACATACAACAAAACTTTTAAGTAATTTAGGAACAGGAAGAGATTCTGGATTATTAATATCAATTTTGATTTCTCTTTCTGGTTCTGAAGCTAATGGTTCAGTTACTGGGATATTGTGTTGTGGGATTATAACATCATTGTCTTCATACAAAGCCTTTGAAATATCTTCAGTTCTATCTTCAACTTCACCATAGTAAATATATTTATCATCAAAAAATTCTTCTTCACGTCTTTTAGGTTTTCTTGTGATTTTTAAAGGTCTATCATAATTTGGGGTAAAATTAAGTTTATTATCAAAATTAACTTCTTTTTCTTCAGGAACTATATTTAATACAGATTTATCTGTTTCAACAGGAGTTTGCATCCTATTAGCCCTTTCTAAATAAGAATCTTCTTCATAAGTTCTATCAAAGTCAGCATAGTCTAATTCTCTCAATACAATAGGTTCAGATTCGTCATCTAAATAATCATTACGAACTCTTAAAGGACCTTTAGAATCATCATAAGAAAATTTATTTGATTTAAAAGGATTTAAAAAACCTTCAGAACGAGATTCACCTAAATTTAAACCTTGAACAGTTGAAGAAGATGAATTTACAATGTCACTAATTAGACTTCTAGTTTTGTCTGCAGAAGAATCAACAAAATGACCAATTATTAATATTATTCCAATAATGGTTATAATGAAACCAGCGAATAATAATATATCTAAAAGATGATTAGCATAAGTTACATATACCAATACTATCCCACAAATAAATAGTATAATTCCAGAAATTAATTTTAATCTATTACCCACAATATCACCGAACTATATTTTAATAAATATAAATCTAACAATATAATTTATTTATTTTTCTATTTATAAAGTTAATGTATTTGTTTAATTAAAAAAATAGAAGATTTAAAATAAAATAATAAAAAATAAATAATTTCCACTAAAATAATACTTTTTTTGAAAATAGTAATATTAATAACTTATTAAAAATAAATAATACTTTTGGTGAAACCATGAATATAGTAACACAAATTTTAAAAGATCAAAGTGGACAAGGCGCAGCAGAATATATCTTATTATTTGGAGGTGTTATTGCAATAGCAATGGCAGCATTATTAATCTATAAATCTTATTTTGTAGATAAAAAACAGATTTAAATGCATCCAACGATATTAATAATATTAGAAATCAAATAAATTAGATAAAATGTATTTAGATAATAAAGGACAAAGTAGTGCCGAAGTGATATTATTAATAGGTGGAATAATAGTTATTGTAATTTTAGTAGGTAGTTATATTACAAAATGACTAAAACAACACAAAATAGCTTCAAAACCTTGTTAAATAAAGAAAAAAATTATATAATAAATAAAAATTAGAATAGGAGAGATAATTCTCTCCTTAGAAAAAATTATTCAATAAGTTTATTCAATATATCATTCCATGATTGAGAATTAATATTTACTAATTTCATAGAATTTCTATTGATTTGTCTAATTGAAGTTGGACAAGCTTTAATACAAGCCCCACATAAGTTACAATGAGTTAAATTAGTAACTGATTTACCATCAACAATTTCAACAGCATTACATGGACATACATCTTGACATGCATGACAAGAATTGCCTTTACAAACCACTTCTTCAGTTTCAACTAATTTAATAGTTCCTTCAAATGGTTTTTCTACATTAATTGCATCTACAGGACAAACATCCTCACACCAAGAACAATTAACACATGCATTTTCTGTAATAAATGTATTTCCAGTGATTTCAGTCTCAGTAATATTGTCTTGTTCCATACATGTTGAACAAATAGCCATAATAGCCTCTGTAGGACAAGATCTACTACAAACTTTACAAAATACACATTTAGAAGTATCAATTGAGATAGTATTAGCTAAAACATCATTTTGTGTAGTTGGAATACAAGCTAATTCAATTGCATCTGCAGGACACATTTCAGCACAGATATTACAATAAAGACAATTATCTTCATTAATAGAGATTTCACCCCTCACTAAATCTTCTCTTTTAGGAAGTCTTCTCTCAAAAATAATTGCATCTCTTGGACATGCAGATTTACATTTACCACAATAAAGACAATCTTCTTGATTTACAGATAAAGATATATCCCAATTAGGATAATTCTCTAAATCTTTAACGTTAGTATCATTAATTTCAAAGGACAATGCACTAAATGGACATGAAACTGCACAAAGTCCACATAATACACAAGTTTTTTCATTTATTGAAACATAATCCATATCAATTAAACCACGTGCAATAGGTACTAAAGGACCTAAACGAAGGGATTCTGTTGGACAAGTATCTACACAGATTCCACATCCTAAACACACATCATTATTATGTTCTAAAGATCGAGTTTCAACACCTTCTCTGTTGATAATAAACATAAAAATCCCTCATGCTTTAGAAATTGCTTGATTAGGACAGTTTTGAATACATAAATCGCAGTCATCACAGTTTTCAGGAACTACTTTTACGTCGCCGTCTTCTTCAATTAATGCGCCTTGTTCGCATAATTTCACACATAAACCAGCAGCAGGACAATTTTCAATATGTCCACATACATCGTTATCTATTTTTACAGCCATTGTTTAACCTCTCAAAATTGTTTATTAATTATATATTTTAGTTTATATATCTTAATTTATCGACGTGAAGATATAAACATATCGATATAATTAAAAAAGTTATATAGCTTTACCTTCCTTATTAATTTCACCACTTCTAATCCTAGTTGAAGAAATAGGTGTACCATCATAAGCTAAAACAAAACTAACTACAAGGATATCTAAAGGATTCATATTTTTTTCAACTCTAATTTCGTTAATCAAAACTGCAGTAGGTTCAGTTTCTTCATTTACTACAATAGCTTCAAATTTATCATCTGTAATAGTTGTTCCATGAGGATTTTCTAAAACTGAAACTTCAAAATTAGATTTATTAGAAAAAACTTTTTTAAGTTACTCATTCTAACTTTACAAGGGTCAATATCTCCTTTAAGACCACCGAAAGCATCAGAAGTAACTCCAATTTCGACAAATTCACCAATTTCAAAAGCAGTTTCTAAAAGTTTTTCATGTCCTTTATGAAATTTATCGAAAGTTCCACCAACAGCTACTTTTTTATATTTAGATTTAGCCATGATATAATTCCATTATCTATTCAATTAATAAATTTATATTAACTTATATAAATAATTTAAAAATTTTGAAATAAAATAGTGGTTAGTGTTTATTATATAAAGAAAAAATGTTAGAAATACACCCTATATTAAAAGTAAAAAATAGGGTTATAACCAAAAATACACACATAGTGAAATAAAAAAAGAATAATGATTAACCTCCTAAGTTAACCATTAGTTTAACATTCCTCTTTGAAAATAATTACACAATTTAGACTTAAAAAGGCCAAAAAGGAGAATGATCTGGAATAGTTATTACATTATGTGCATTTACCCCTTCACAATGAGCAACAACAGGATATCTTCCTAGTTGTAAATTAGGTAATTCAAAACTAGCATGACCATTGTCATCAGTAACGGCATTATAAGTCTTACCATTAAAATCAAAAGTCACATTCTCATGACTTACAGAGTCACTAGTATCCTTATCGACTATCAAAACACTATAATGATTAATATCTAAGGGTACTGGACGAATATGAATATGGGGCATACTAATCATTGAACCAGCCCAAAAGTCCTCCCGAGTACATTAAAATCTGAAGAAACATTAAAATCGGCACCAGTAGAATCTGTACCCTGAACATATGCACGACAATGAAGATGAGCTGAACTGTAATCAAAATTATCAGCAAAAAACTCGATAGTTCCCTCCTCATCTGTATAATCAGAACCAAGATGCTCACCAGTATCCCTATCACACACATCTACTTTATAACCCGGCCCTATATTATAACCAGTTGTTTGATCATTTATAGTTAACCTAACAAAACCTATTGGAGGGCGTGGATTAATTGAACCATTATAATCAGTATTATTTATCATATTATTTACTGTATTATTATCTTGTTGAGTTGCACTAACTTGAACTATCAAACATATTGATAGACCAACAATTAATATCAAAAGCAAAATTAAAAATTTTTTATTTTTAAACATGGTTAAACCTCCTTAATATTCAAATTTAATAAATAATACATATAAAAAAAATTGTCATACTTGCATATGCAATTATATTTTTAATTTTCAATTATCTATAAACTGTTTAAATCCATTTAAAGTATAATACAGGTTTAAATTAAAATTTAAAAAAGTTTAATTGAAAATTTATCTTTTAGGATGCTTTGTAAAGAAATATAGTGATTTTTAATCAATGATTAATACTAAATTTAAAGTAATTAAAAATTAGCCTAATTAATAAGAATAAAAAAGAAAAAAGAAAAAAATTTGAAAGTAGTAAAAACAAATGATTAGAATAATATTTCATTACCTTGACTAATTAATTGGTAATTATAATTATTCCAATTGTTTACTTCACCAAATGAGTTTCTAGGACTTGTAGGGTCTGCAACAACCCAAATATCTCCAACTAAAATTTGTGGCCATACATGACCAAAAGTTCCATCACTAAATATACAAGTACCGTGATTATATCTAGCTGGAAGATCTGCAGCTCTAGCTAAAGCAATAACTAAATGAGCTTGGTCACAACAATTTCCACTACCTACACGTAAAGTTCCAACTGCTCCATGCCAAGTATCATAATAGAAATCATAGTCTATTGAATCTCTAACAAAGTTGTAAATAACTAATGCTTTTTCATAATCACTAGTACAACGTTCAGTTAATTGGTTTGCTAATGATTCAATAGCAGGATTATTTGCTTCACAATGACATGTAGCAATCAAATAAGGATCTAAATTAGTTATAGTATTCTTTTGATTTAATATACCTAGAACAATAGGACAATAAGATTTTATTGTAACATAAGCAGGTAATGAACCTTCTGTACCATAAAATGCAAGAACTCTACACATAGCATAAACTAAACCATCATAACCAATATTTCCAATATCAGAACCAGCAGATTCCGGTGCAATATTAAAGTTATTCATAAAGTCTTGACAATTTTGAGCTACTTCTGCATAAGAGTATAATTGACCTAAGTTTTCAGCAGGACCTGGATCAGGAGGATCATTAATCCATTTATATTCAAGAAGACTATAATCACCACGATTTAAAGCAGTGATCGCTTGACAAGCTAAATAATAGTAAGTAGCAAGGTTTACTGTTTCATCTCCTACACCAAATTCACTAGGTAATGCAAAATTCTTTTCAATATAATATTTAAGATTAAGAGAAGCTTGAACAACATCAGCTATAGTTATTGGATTTTTCACAGTGAATGTGTAAATTCCAGTTTTAGTTTCACCATTAAAATCAGGATAGTTGAACATAATGTTATAAGTTCCTGGTGCATAACCAGAAATTTGAGCATTTGCAACACCATTTGAATCAGTTACAACAGTTTGCACTTCAGCACCATTATTAAGGATAAAAGTAACAGTTATACCAGAGACAGGATTATTATTCGGATCAACAATTTTAACTGGGAAATATCCAACTTTACCAGCTTCTACATAAATATTATCCGCTATGAAAATAGTACCATTTACAAAAACAAGGTTACTTCCAGATGCAGTATAATAAAAGTCTTTAAGCTCATAATTCATTGTATACTTACCTGCATTTAAGCAAATACCTAAACTTACAGTTCCTTCATCATTAGTTGTTAAATCATAAGAAACCCCATTAATAGTTAAAGTAACAGCATATCCTATTAAAGAATTACCATTTTGATCATAGAAAGATGCAGAGTAATTTTTTCCGGAATGAAGCATCATGTATAAATCTTCAGATTTTACATTAGCTTGAGCTTTATTAACAGTTGATGTAACTTTTTTAGCAAATTCTTGACAATAACCAGAATGTGAAATAGTTACATCATAAACACCTGGATATAAACCAATGTATAAACTTGCAACACCATCATTATTAGTTGTCAAATTATAAGAAACACCATGAACATCATAAGTTAAAGTATCATTAGCAATTGGTTTATTACTCCTAATATCAATTAAAGTAGCATCAAGATAAGATCCATCACCGACAACCATAGACATATCTTCAGCAATAATTATAACAAATGAAGTTACTTCGTGAAGATAATTTGAAGCCTCAGATGAATAGAAAGCATACTCACTAAATTTAACATTAATAAGATAATCACCAGGATATAAGTTAACTGGTAAATGTGCAATACCTTTACTATCAGTAGTTATCCTGTATGAAACCACATTAACAGTGAAAGTTACATAACGATTAGGAATAATTTCACCATTATCATAAGTTAATGTTGCATTAAAGTAACCAGGTTCATATACAAAAACATATTGTTCTTCAACATTTAATTTAGTTTTACCTGGAAGCACAGTTACTTTATTAGAACGTGCAAAACCATTATATTCACTAGTAATAATATATTCACCAGGATATAATCCAATATATAACCTAGCAATTCCTTCAGAATTACTATTTGCAGAATAAAAAACCCCATTAATGTTGAAGTTAACTTTCGCATTATCAACAGGTTGACCTTGACCATTTACTATTTTAACAGTGAAAGATGAACTATCCAAATAATATTTTGTAAGATCAGTACTTTCGATTGTAGATAATACTGTAATAGTATTAGAAGCCATTTCATGAGTTACAGGATTGGTAGATGTAATAATATAAACACCTGGATAAAGTCCTATATAAAGACTAGCTACACCTTGACTGTTAGTTCTTACATTATACATAACACCATTAATGTTCATCTGAACATCAGTATTAGGTATAATAGTACCATCAGAATTATAGAAAGTAGCACTATATGAACTTCCATTATTATAGTATAATACTAAATTTTTACCTTTAATTGTAGAAAGTACAGTAATAATATTTGAAGTAGTTTCACCAGTAGCATAATTAGTTGCAGAAATTATATAATTACCTGGATAAAGACCAATTCCGAGATATGCATGACCTTTCTCATTTGTGTACGTATTATAATTTACTCCGTTAATATTAAATACTACAAGAGAATTTCTTAATACGTTACCCTTAGAATCAGTACATACAACTTCATAAGAAGCCCCATCTTGAAAGATTAATTCAACATCTTTACCAGTAATTGTTGGTTTAACAATAATCTGATTAGTTACATTAGATGGAGAATAAACATCAGTACCTTTGAAATAAGTTATCACAGAATAGTTACGAGAAGCAAGATTAATTTCAATACTTGCAATTCCATTTTCATTAGTAGTATATGTATAATTAACACCATTAATACAAAATGTAATATCTTGACCAGATAATGGAGTATCATTTTCATCTAGTAAAACTACTGAAAATACAGAGTGTTGATTATAATACATTTCAAGATCTGTACTATTAATATGAGTAGCTATTCCATTAGCTGGTTCTGCAACTAAGTATTGGTTGTTTTCATAAATATTTTCATTAGAGTTAGAATCACTAGAAACATCAATATTTGTAGATAATAAAGTATTATTATCCATATTCAAATTTGAGTTATCTGTATTCTCAACAATCCCCACATCACTAGCAAACGCAGTTCCTATAACTAAAAAGAACATGCAAATAATTAATAATGTAAAGACTGTTTTATTTTTCATTGAAATTTTTCCACCTCAATCCACATTATGAATTTTAGTAAATAATAATTAATAAATAATATAATTAATAACAATTAAAATATTCATAATGATTAATTAAAAATATGTTTTAATTCTATATAAATGTTTTTACGGCTTTATATTGAAAAAAAAACTACAGGATTATGCAAAAATTCATAAATAAAACAATTGTTTAAACTTAAATTAGAAATATAGCAATCAATGAAATTTTAATAAATCGATAATAATTTGATTATAATTAAAATTAAAAAATCAATATAATACAATAAAGATTTTAAAAACACTATACTTAAAAAAAAGTTTTTAAAAAGCAAACGATGATTTAAATCAAATAATAATAGCAAATAATCGAATAAATGGAAAAATACATATTTTACAAAAGAAAATTTTGGAGTATTTTAACCTTCATATTAACACATAAGATAGAATGATTTACGAAAAAAATATAATTTCCAAAAGTTTAAAAAAAACAAATATTAGAATCGCTCTTTCATATCCTAATATATATAGAACTGCAATGTCCTCATTAGGATATAATATATTATATAATATTATTAATATACCTGAAGACATATTTTGTGAAAGAGTTATTTATCCAGATAATCGTTCAATTGAAACAAATAGTCCTTTAAAAGATTTTGATATTATTTGTTTTAGCTTACAATATGAAGAAGATTATTTTAACCTTTTAAAAATGTTAAAATCAGCAGAAATTCCTTTAAAAAGAGAAGATAGAGATGAAAGTGATCCTCTTATAATTGCAGGAGGTCCTTGTGTTAGCTCAAATCCAGAACCATTATCTGATTTTATTGATTTATTTGTAATAGGAGAAGGAGAAGTAATTTTAAATGATTTATTTAATTGTTATAGAGAAAATAAAAAGGATTTAAAAAAATATTTAGAAATTCCAGGAATATATATACCTCAATTCAATAATAAAACACAAATTGTACTAGTCGATAATTTAGATGATATCTACCACATAACAGAACCAGTAATTACTGAAACTAATGATGAAGAATATGTACCTGTTTTTAACAAAACTATTATGTTAAATGTGTCTAGAGGATGTACAAGAGGATGTAGATTCTGTATGTCTGGTTATCTATATCGTCCTATACGTGAAACCTCATTAGAAAAATTATTTGAAATTGCAGAAGAATCTAGATTAAAAACAGACTTAAATAAAATCACATTAATAGGTGCTGCAGTTAGCGATTATACAAAAATTAATGAATTAACAAAAGGACTTTTAGAAAGAGGTTTTGAGATGTCTACTCCTTCTTTAAGAATTGAATCTATTACTAAAGAGTATTTAAAAACTTTAAAGGAAAGTGGACTGAAAACAATTACAATTGCTCCTGACTCAATACCAAAATTAAGAAATAGAGTTAATAAATACATTCCAGATGAAAAGATATTTAATGTAATTGAAGAAGCAATTGAGTTAGGATTTAATATTAAATTTTACTTCTTAATTGGAATTCCTAATGAAACACAAGAAGATATTGAACAATTAGCTGAATATATTAAAAAAATTGCTCGAATCAAAAATAAATCAATGAAATTCAGTATAAATCCAGTGATTCCTAAAGCTAATACTCCATTACAATGGAATAAATATGATTTTAAAGATATTAAGAAAAAAATGAGATATCTAAAAAAAGAATTAAAAAATATTAATGTAAAATATGAAAGCCCGAAAAAAGGATTGATTCAGTATATATTATCTTGTTCAGATAGGTCATTAGGAGAGATACTTATTAAATCTTTAAATAAACCTATCACATTAAAGGAGTGGCAAGAACATATTCCAAATTATGAACCTTACGATAAAGTTCCTTGGAGCAATATTGATGTAGGTATCACAGATTCATTTTTAAAACTAGAAAATAAAAGGATGGAAATTGAAAAAGAAACCCCTTGGTGTAAAAAAGGTCCTTGTTCAAATTGTGAATCTTGTGAAAATTAATTTTATAAATAGTTATTTAAAATTTAAAAATAAACAATTAACAAGAACAATATGGTGAAAATAATGATTAATCCAGCAAGAAGAGTTAATAGAATAGAATTATCACAAATCAGAAAAATGTTCGTTGCACCAAATCCTGATACAGTGAATCTAGGAATTGGAGAACCTGATTTTGATGTACCTGAAAATATTAAATTAGCAATGCAAGAAGCTATAAATGAAAACGACACACATTACACTCCAAATAAAGGATATGAGGAACTTCAAGAAGTTATTGCAAATAAATTAGATAAAGATAATAACATAAAAACAGAAGCAGACAATGTTATTATTACTGCTGGAGCAAGTGAAGCACTTTATGCATGTTCACAAGCATTTTTTGATAAAGGAGATGAAATTATCCTTCCAAACCCAAGTTTTTTAGGATACTCTGCATGGATAAAACTTTCTGATGCTACCCCTGTATTTGCAGATTGTTATTTTGAAAATGAATTTAAATTAAAAGCAGAAGATGTTGAAAAGAAAATAACTGATAAAACAAAAGCAATTATTCTAAACTCACCATCAAACCCTACTGGTTCAGTAATGGATAAAGAAGATGTTAAAGCGATTGTAGATTTAGCTACAGATAATGACATCCTTATTATTTCCGATGAAATTTATGAAAAAATTATTTATAAAGGAAAACACTACTCTTCAGGAGCCTATAGTGATAATGTAATTACTATTAATGGTTTTTCTAAAACTTATGCAATGACCGGTCTTAGAGTAGGCTATTTAAATGCAAATGAACAATTTAATGAAGAACTTTTAAAAATTCACCAATATTGTGTAGCATGTACAAGTTCTATTAGTCAAAGAGGAGCATTAGAAGCACTTACTGGTCCACAAGATTCGGTAAAGAAAATGGTTAAAGAATTTAAAAGAAGAAGAGACTTAATTGTAACTAGTTTAAATGATTTAGGATATCCAACATGCAATGCAAGAGGCGCATTCTATGTATTCCCTCAAGTAGATGATTCAAATACCTTTGTTCGAAAAGCATTAGATAATGGAGTTGTCACAGTTGGAGGAAGTGCATTTGGTTCAAATGGAAAAAATCATGTTAGAATGTCTTATGCAAACTCTTATGAAAACATCGAATTAGCTATGGAAAGACTCAGCAAAATCTAAAATAGCTAATTAAAACTAATTTTTTTTAAAAATAAAAATAACGCCGGGAACGGGATTTGAACCCGCGAGATCACAATGATCATCGGATTAGCAGTCCGACGCCGTACCAAGCTGGGCCATCCCGACTTACAAAAACAGTAATTATTAATTATATAATAACATATTAATAAAGTTATTGAATATGGCATGCCCAGAAGTGGACAAATCTCAAAAAAATAAGTTATCTGAAAATCACAACTCCACCCCGTTTATCTACAAGCATCAATTGTTATTCCTAGAGCTGCTCCCTCCCGGGCCTGACACATTCAGAAATTTAAGCTAATTAATTTTTACCCTACAGTAAAAACCTTAACACCATCAATCCTGCAGGACGAAGTTTCTATGTCGGATTTACAGGCTTACTTTTCCTTAAAAAGCCGCCTCCTGAGCTTCGACCGCACCAAAGGGGATGTGTGCTAACAGAGGACCCCTAACCCTCCGGTCTAGCCATCTATATATTTAAGTTTAATATTATATATACTTTCGGAAAAATTATTAAAAAATAGATAATTTAAAAAAAATTAAATAAATAAAAAAAGAGTAGAAAAATTATAATAATACTTTGATAATATCTCCATCAGAGATTATTCCAACTAATTTACCATCTTCAACAACAGGTAATTGATTTAAAATATCAGTTTCAGGAGCATTTTCATCCATTATTTTAATAGCTTCTATAAGTGTAGTATCTGGAGTTACACATACTACATCATTAACCATATAGACTTAATTTGAGTACCTAACTCATATTTATCTAAAATTAAATTATGTCCTAAATCAGTTGGTGTAATAATTCCAATTAACTCACCGTTATCAACAACAGGCATAGCACTGATTTTATTCTTCATTAACTTTTCAAATGCAAAAACAACATCTTCTTCTGGAGAAACTGTAATTGAATCTGATGTCATGACGTCCTTAACCATTTTATTATTCATTATATTATCCTCCAAAATTATTATATCCTAAATAGTAATTGTTTATATTTATTAAAATAATCTTAATTAAAACTTGTTATTTAATTCTTAAGAATTTAATATTTTTCCTTTTTTAAACCCATATATACAAACAATAAGAGCAAATATTGATAAAACAAAGACAATAGACAAGCTATTTGAGAAGATATAATTAATAAAGGATAATTAGCAGGTACGATAGGTACATTACCCATTATTATAGCAAAAATCATTGTAAATATTCCTAAGGATAATGTTTGACCAACACTTCTAACAGTAGACACTGCTGAAGAAGCATAATTAGTATCATGAGATGGAACAGAACTCATAATAGCATTTACATTTGGAGATGAGAAGAATCCCCATCCAATCCCTTGTAATGCCATAGCTAAAAATATTACAAAGAATGGAGTTT
>JAKSUH010000020.1 GCA_024413395.1 archaeon | reverse complement strand
CAAAATAAAGGATTTTTAGAAAGTTTTATATAATAAACCCATTAAATTATTAAATAACAGAAGAAGGGTTTGATTAAAATGAAAATTAATATTTTACAAAAACTTTTAAAAAATAAACATGTGCTCATTATTGGAATAATATGTTTAATAACACTTAGTTGTATTAGTTTAGCTAGTGCAGCAGATGTAGACAATAACAATACCCAATTTATGGGAAATGAAGACCTTATAGCACATGTAGATGTTATAAACGATACTACAATTGAAAACGACATTGAACCTGCTGATGATTCGGAACATAACATCTGGGATGAATATGGTATAAATCCAAATGACTATAGAACTCCTACTATTTACCATGTAGCTAATGAAGCTGATTTGAAAAAAGCAGCAAATGATATATGGAATGCAAAATCAAACGGAATTGATTTAATATTACTTATTTTTGATAATAATAATGTTTATTCTATAACTCCATGGTTTGAATACAATTTACTTCATCCAACATGTAGAATGTTAGTAATTGATGGTAATGGTGCAACAGTTAAAATAAAAAACCCAGATACCAGTGATGAATATCATTTTTTATGTATTGATGAAAGTATATCAACTATATCACAGACATAACATTACAAGGATTTAACACAGCAATAGTAAATAATGATTATTTAACCGCAGAAAAATGTTGTTTTAAATAAAATAAACTTGATTACTGGTTCTGTGAAGATTACGGTGGAGCAATAAAAAATTATGGATATGTAGATATCAAAGATAATTCTTTCATAGGGAATTACGCTAAATACGGTGGAACTATTTGGAGTGATTCCGGAAGTTCATTAATCCTCCATGATAACGAATTTGAAGGCAATACCGCTTATGCTTGGTTTGATGGTGGAAATGAAATATGGTTGCTAGTGATTTAAAAGAATACTACAATGATGAAGATTGGGGAGACTGGAGTGATTATGATTATCATCCTAAACCAATTGACCCATTACACCCAACTCCAGGTCCAATGTTTTGATTAAAAATCAGATTCGATTAAACAAAAAATAAGACGGCCATAACCTATGGTCGTCACTTCTTATTTTTAAAATATCTTAAAATAAAAAAAGAAAATAGCTATTTTTCTAGCTATCTTATTCTAATATTACATCAATAAATTCAAATCCATCCCCATCAAATAATCCTTTATCAGATAATTTAATATGAGGAATTATAAGTAATGCTAAAAAAGATAAAGACATAAATGGTTCGGATAATTTGGAATTTAATTCTTCACTAACAATAGTTCTTAATTTATTTATCTTTTCAGCTACTTCTTCAACAGTTTCATTACTCATTAAACCTGCTATAGGTAAAGGTAATGAATCTTCAAAATCATCATAACAAACAGCTAATCCTCCATGATTTTCACAAACAATATTAGTTGCTTTAGCCATATCTTCAGAATTAGTACCTATTACAATAATATTATGAGAATTATGAGCAACAGAAGAAGCAATAGCACCTTTAGAAAATCCAAAACCAGAGATAAATGCATTTGCAACAGTGTTACCACCATATCTTTCAACAACTGCGATTTTCAATACATCATTTTCTAAATCAGGTTGAATAACACCATTTTCTGTTTTTAAAGTAGCTATTTCTTTTTCAGTAATTAAAGAATTTTCAATTGCTCTAATAACATTTACTTTAACTTCTTCTTTATCTGAATAAATTTTAAAATCATCCTCAACTTTCAAATCACAGTTTACAGTATTTATAAAATCAGCATCCTGTGTTTTAAATAAAACATTTTCTCAATCAAAAACACAATTACCATTAATATAAGTAGATTTAACATTAAATGTTTTTAAACCATCAATAATAAAAAAATTAGCTTTATTACCTTTAGAGATACTTCCCTCATTTAAACCATAACATTTAGCCGGTCTAGATGTAACTAATTGAAGTGAAGAAAAGAAATCAAAACCATTATTCACTGTTTTAAGGAAGGATTTCTTTGAATAGCCTTCTAAAATATGGTCAGGATGTTTATCATCACTTACTATTGCAGAAAAAACATCTAAAGATAAAAGTTTAGATAATTTTTCTTTAATTTCTTCATTAGGTAGTGAAGAAAAATATTCTACAATATTATTTAAATCTAAAATAAAATCTAAATTAGAAACAGAAGAACCATCTCTTATAAATACATCCATGCCCTCTTCTGATTTCTCAAATACTTCTTCAAAAGTAGAAGATTCATAATCATTAGATATACCTTGAGAAATATATCTTTTTAAATCATCTCCAGAACAAAGAGGAGCATGACCATTAATAGTTTTATTGTATTTTTTAGCAATTTCACACTTCTTAAAATTCTTCATCACCAGTTAAAACACCTGGAACATTCATCATTTCAGCAAAAGCAACTGCTTAATCCATTTGGATTAATTCTTCAACATCATTTGAGGTAATTGCCCCACCAGCAGTTTCAAATATAGTTGCAGGAACACAAGAAGGAATAGCAAAGTGAAAACCAAATGGAATATCTTTAGCAAATTCCATCATAGAGATTACACCATTTTTACCAGCAACATTTGCCATTTCATGAGGATCACATATAACTGAAGTAACACCATGTCTAACAGCAACACTTGCAAAATGAGATAAATTAAGCATAGTACTTTCAATATGAATATGTGCATCAATTAAACCTGGAACAACAATTCCATTAACATCTAAAGTATAAGTTTCATCAGTAATTGGTTTAACTTCTTTAAATATGCCTTCTTCAATAGTTAATTCAGCAGAATAAATATCCTTTTGAATAACATCAAGAATAATGGCTTTTAATTTCATCTAACTCTCCTCATGTAATGCATCATATAAAACAGGTAAAAATGCACCAATATCTGTTACAACACTTAAAACTTGTGCACTACCTCTATCAGATAATTTAGTTACAGTAGCAGGATTTATATCTACACAAATACTTTTTACTTTAGATGGTAATAAGTTTCCAGTAGCTATTGAATGTAACATTGTAGCAATCATAATTACCATATCAACTTCTTGAGCATATTTACGCATTAATTTTTGTGATACAGCAGTGTCAGTAATTACATCAGGAAGAGGACCATCATCACGAATAGAACCTGCTAAAACATAAGGAACTTTATTTTTAACACATTCATACATAATTCCTGATTTTAAAGTTCCATCTTCAACTGCATTTTTAATAGAACCTGCATTATTAATTTTATTAATAGCTCTCATATGGTGAGTGTGACCATGAGCAACAACTTCTCCAGATTTTAAATCAACTCCTAAGGAAGTTCCATAAATATCTCCTTCAATATCATGAGTAGCTAATGCATTTCCTGCCATTAAAACATCAACATAACCTTCTTTAATCAAATTAGCAAGAATAGGTGCAGAACCAGTATGAACAATAGCTGGACCACCAACAATAGCTATTTTACCACCATTATGTTTGATTTCTTTAATTTCCTCTGCAATACCTTTTACAATTGTTAAAAGAGGTTTTTCTGAAGAAACATCACTATTCATAAATTCAAACATTTGTTTTTTTCCTCTTGATCTTTGAGGAGGTGTGACTTTAATTCCTTCATGACCAACTACAATTAAATCACCAGATTTTAAATCAGCTATTGGAACACATTTAGCAGTTTTAGTATCTTCATCTAATACAATTAAACAGTCCATTTCAATGTTCTCAACACTAATCCAGTTTCCTTCATATAAAATATGAGTTGGATGATGAGAAGTAGAATAAAAGCCTTCGGGAGCAACTTTGTCTTTTGGAGATCTCACCAATACTGCATTTTTAAGTTCTGAAACTGAAGCACCTAAATTAGATAATTCAACTAAAATAGTGTCTAAATTCTCAGGGTCATCTGCAGATACAATTATTTTTGCTTTACTTATATCAGATTTCCTTTTACCAACTTCAAATTCTAAAATATCAAAATCTCCGCCTTTATCCATTATTAAATCCATAACTTTAGGTAAAATTAATGAATCAATAATGTGACCAATAAGTTCTATAGTTCTTTTATTCATAATCATTGCTCCTTTTTCAATTATTAATAATCCTTTTTCAATTATTAATAATATATAACTATATTATTATAGTTAATAAATTTAATTTTTTAAAAAAAGCTATTTAAATTTTTGATTTATTTAAAATATTTTTAACTTCATTAGAGTTAGGATAAAACTTATTTAATAAATCTTTAAATTCTATACTATGATTAGCCACATGCAGATGAGTTAATTCATGATAAATAACATATTCTAAACATTCAGGTGGTTTTTTAGCTAACTGTAAATTAATCCAAATACGTTTTTTATTTATATTACAAGTACCCCAACGAGTCTTCATGTTTTTAACTCTCCACTCATTAGGTGACTTTCCAACTACATTACAAGCATTTGCTAATATCGGAGGAATAGCTAATTTAATTTCATCTCGATAAAATTCAATTAAAGCTTTTTGTCTTTCATCAATTGTGGATCGTTTCTTTACGGGTAAAAATAATGTATCCTCTTGAATAAGTGCTTTTTTAGATTTTTCTTTGGGAATTAATTTTAAAAAATATTCTTTACCCCAAAGAAGATGTTTTTCACCAGTCTTATACTTCAAAGGAGTTATATAATCTTTACTTTGAATTTCTAATACTTTTTTAGTAATCCAATTAATTTTAGATTTTGCAAAATTAAAGACCTCTTCATCAGATACAGAAAAAGGAACAGACATTTTAACTTCACCATTTGGAGGTGAAATACGAATATACATATTTTTAATGTTTTTTCTCTCAATAATTATTGAAATTCCATCAATTTCTATCATCTAAATCAAAGATAAAAAGTCATAAATTATTTTAGATGCTGCAACAGCAGTAATATCTCCTAATTCAGCAGTAGCAGTTTCAACTACATCGAAACCAACTACATTATCTAAATTAATGCATTTTAGAATATATCTAATTTCATGTAAAAATATTCCATTAGGTGTTGGATTACCAACTTTTGGAGCTACACTTGAATCTAATACATCTAAATCAATTGAAATATAAATAGGTCCTTCAATCTGAGATAAAGTATATTGAAGCTCATCATAATGGTCATAAACAAATTTTGGTTTAAAAGAATAAATATTATATTGAGATTTAACAAATTCTTCCTCTTCTTTAGAAGATGAACGAATTCCTATCTGAACTAAATTTTTAACTCCCATTTCATGAACTCTTTTCATTACAGAAGCATGAGAATACTTTTCTCCAATAAATTCATCAGCTAAATCCCGATGTGCATCTAAATGAATAATTGTTAAATTATCATATTGTTGTGAAATAGCTTTAATTGCCCCAATAGTAACACTGTGTTCTCCACCAATAATTAAAGGTTTGATTTTATTATCAAGTAACTCTTTAACTGTGTCTTCTATAATTTCACAAGTTTTTTGACAATTCCCAGGAATTGTATTAATATCTCCGAAATCATAAAAAGTAGTATCTAATTCAGTTTCTAATTCCAAATTATATTTTTCAAAACCAAATGAAGCTTCACGAACCACAGTTGGACCAGTACGAGAACCAGTTTTATAAGATGAAGTACTATCAAAAGGAATACCTAATATTCCCCAAGAATTTTCACAAACATTATTTAAATCAGTTTCTTCTTGAGAAAATGCAAATTTCCATGGCTCATAAACATTTAAAAGCATAAAATAATCTCCTCAAGAGAAATAAAAAAAGAAAATAAGGAGAGAACTTATTTAGTTCTCATAATTTTCATATTACCTAAAGCAGTAATATATTCAACTTCAATACCTTCAGCAATTTGGTCTTTTAAATCATCAGGCATAGGAAGTTCTAAAGTATCGTAACTTTCCATATCCATTAATTGAACAATTTCACCTTGGATAGATAAAACTTGTCCTAATCTTTTATCAATGATAGGAATATCTACTTTTTGATCTACAGGTTTAGTTAAAGTTCTTTTTTGACCATCAAAAATACCTACAGCTTCTAATCTTGCTTTTGCTGCCCCGTGTTTACCAGGGGAAGAGGTAGTGTAACTTATGATTTTAGATGCTTCACCATCTAATACGATATATTTTCCGATTTTTAAAGTTTTAATTTCTACAACTTTAGTTGTCATAAACATTTCCTCCATGAGTCATGTAATAAAATCTATAATAAGAATTTTAGATTAATAATAATTATATTTTCACTTTTATATAAATCATTCGTTTTATAATATAATTAATTTTAAATATTACAAATCTAAGATAATAAGAAATTTAAGAAATATTTATTAAAAAACATAATCATAAATATAAATATAATTAACAAAATTAGTGATAAAATGAAAATAGCTATTGTAAGTGGAAAAGATGAAGGACCAACAATGTTAAATGCTTTTGATAATGCATTATATGATGCAGGAATTGGTGATGTAAACTTAATTAAAGTTTCTAGTATGTTAGAAGCAAATACAGAAGTAATTCCATTAACAAAGCTAAAACTAGGTTCTATGGTTAACTGTGTTTTATCTGAAATAACCTCAGATAATCCAGGAGATATCATTACAGCTGTTGTTGCAGTAGCTATTGGTGAAGAATTAGGATGCGTAGTTGAAGCTTCTGGAATAAATGAAAATAAAGAAGATTTAATTAAAAAAGCAGAATCCATGGTTAAATACATGATGGAAAAACGTAATGTCGAGATAAAAGAGTTAATTGTCGAAGAAATTACCCACACTGTTGAAAATATTGGTTCTGTTATTGCATCTGTTGTATATCTAGATTATTAGGTGGTGACAATGAATAAAAGAGATAGAGAAATAGCAACTGATCTTGCATATAAGATTATTAAAGAAGTTGGAGCAGCAATTATACCACATGTAGGTCACCCAGAATCTGGTGAACATGTTAAAATTGGTGCAGACGGTACACCTACCTCATTTATAGATATTATTGCAGAAGATAAAATCATTCAAATATTAAAAGAATCTGAACATCTTTCTTACTTAATTAGTGAAGAAGTAGGAGAATTAAAATTAGGAAGAGGAAGAAAAGAAAATATTGTTTTAACAGAAGAGTTAAGAAGAACTGACTTATTAGAAGAAAAAACTCCTAAATTTATTTTTATTATTGATCCTGTAGATGGTACTAGTAATGCAATTAAAGAAATTCCTGCATATGGAATATCAGTAGCTGTTGCAAAAGCTCCGAAAGGTAGACCTGCAACTTTAGATGATGTTGAATTAGGTTTTGTAAGTAATTTTGCTAATGGAAACTTCTTTGAAGCAATTAAAGGAGAAGGATGCTGGTTAAATAACGAAGCACAAAGACCTTCTAAACAAAAATACATAAGCAGAATGACTTTAGGAGGATTTACTAAAAGTAGTACCAAATCAGCTTCCAAATTAGTTGATAATGCACGTAGAATGAGAGTATTAGGTTCTGTTGTTTTAGAACTTTCATATGTAGCTAGTGGAAAATATGATGCATTTTTAGATTTACGTGGTAGTAGAATTATTGATATTGCAGCATCTAAATTAATTTTAGAAGAAGCTGGAGGAGTTATTACTAATAAATATGGAGAAAAATTACATAATAAACTCACTATTTATGAAAAAACAATTGTAGTTGCAGCAGGAAATAAAAAGCTTCATGGCCAAATTATAGACATATTAACAGATAATGAAGCAGATGTTATTGGAGAAGTTGGAATTATTAGTAGAATCGATGATAACCGTTCTATTTCATTATCTGCTAAAATTATAGAATACTTGTTACTTAATGGTGTTGAAGTAGTTATAGAATCACAATTAGCTAGAAAATTAGAAAAATTAAAAAAAGACCCTAATTTAGAACAAATTATAGAAGATACTATTAAAGAAACTCCTGAAATTAAAGAACACATTAAAAATTTAAAGTTAACTATTGATTATAAACAATTAGCTAAACCAATTAGAGAATTTACTAGTGATATGGCTATAATTCTTGGAGGAGACGGAACTTTATTAAGATCACAATCTCTTATGAGACAAGCTATTCCTATTTTTGGAATTAATATGGGAACTGTAGGTTTTTTAACTGAAATTGAAGTTGAAGATACTTTTAATGTTCTTGATAAAATTTTAAAAGGAAATTATTATATTGAAAAAAGGTCTAAATTAATTGTTTCACACGAACAACACAATTATTCTGCATTAAATGAAGTAGTTATTAAAACTAACGAACCTTCAAAAATGCTCCATTTTGAAGTTCAAGTAGATGGAGAAACTATTGAAGAATTTAGAGCAGATGGATTAATTGTTTCAACTCCAAGTGGTTCAACTGCTTATTCTATGTCTGCAGGAGGACCAATTGTAGATCCTAAAGTTGGAGGATTTATTATCATACCTATTTGTCCTTTTAAATTAGGAGTTAGACCATTTGTTGTATCTGATGAAAGTGAAATAAGTGTAAAATTACTTAGAAAAGGTAAAAAAGCTGTTTTCGTAATGGACGGACAAATCAACGAAGAAGCAGAATACCAAGAAGAGATTAAATTTAAAAAAGCAGACAAAGGCGTTAAATTTATTAGAACTAATAAAAAATATTTCTACACAAAAGTTAAAGAGAAATTAAATGAAGGTGGAATCTCTTCTGAACCACGGTGCTTATAATGGACTGTTTAGTAATTGATTTAACACATGGCGGAATCAAAATAGCTATTAGCTTATCAAAAAAAGATATTTACGAAAATATCTACTGCTATGACATTTATAATACTTTAGACAATATTAATCGTAACATTTTAGATGTTTTTAATATTAAAGTGTTAAATTTGAAAGATCTAGAAAATATTCAAAATGATTTATGTGTTATTAGTCCAATTCACCTACCTTTAACTCAAGAAGAAATAAAACAAAAAATTAACGATCACAATATTTCTTATGAATTTATTAATCATCATGAAGCAGTTGCTTTAATTTTAGATAAATGGCAACACCGTTGTGAAAATATACCTAAAGTCGAAATTACAGGAGTAAAAGGAAAAACTAGCTGTGTTTTCATGCTTAAAGAAATATTAGATGAACCATTAATTCTATCTTCTTTAGGTGCTATTTTATCAAATACTCAAAAAGATATGTTTTTAAAAAGAAATATTAGTATTACACCTGCTAATATTAAAGAAACTATTGATTTAGCATATAAAACTGCAAACCCTATTTGTGAAATAGCTCAAGGAAAAATGGAAAAAACAGATAATGTTAATTACAAATCAGCAATTTTCGAATGTTCATTAGGAGTTTGTGGAATCAGTGATGTTGGTCTTTTGACAAATATTGTTGAAGATTACCCTATTGCAAAAGGAAATTCTAAAGCAAGTATTGCAAAAAGTCAGATTTTTAAATGTCCAATTGTTGTCTGTGAAGAAGAAACATTGAATAAATATTATCCAAATGAAAATCGGGAAAAAATCAATACCTTTTCTTTAGAAAATAATAATGCAAATATAACTTTAAGCAAAATAGATTTTGGATTAATTAAAACATCCATTATTGTAGAATATCATGATTTAATTACTACTGCAGGTAATAAAATAAATGGAACCATAGAAATTGAAACATTTGCACCAGCATATCACCATGTAAGTAATGTTTTAGGTACTCTAGGTGTTGTTTTATCATTAAATATTGATAAAGAAAAGATCAAAAATGGATTTAAGAATTATAAAGGTGTGAAAGGAAGAAGTTCAATTAAACAAGAAGATGAATCCACAATTATTGAAGAAATAAATCCAGGAATAAATACAACAGCTATTAAAAAATCAATTGATATGATTAAAAATCTTAATAATTACTGTGTTATTATTGGTGGAGATTATGGTGTAACCTGTGAAGAAATAAATGAAGATAAAGTTGCTGATTTACTAAATAACACAGATATAGATTTAATATTAACTGGAGAAGTTGGTTTAAATATTAAAGAAAAAATGAATAAAGAAGCAATATTTATTGAAGACTATAAAAATGCTTTAAATTCAAAAATTAAAGATAAAAAAAATATTCTCTTTATTTATCGTTCAACTTATAAAGAACTAAACAAAAGATAGCTTTTTTTCGAATAAGATAAAAATACTTATAAGTTAGAAGCAAGATAAAATAAATCAATAGAATTAATCTATGATTAATTTCCTATAAATAAATTTTTTTAAGAGGAAAACTACTTAAAAAATGGAGATGAACAATTGATTGTTGGAACTAGAGGAAGTCAATTAGCACTTGTTCAAACAAAACAAGTATGTAAAGATTTAGAAAAAATCACAAAATCTAAAATTAAAATCCAAACAATAAAAACCAAAGGAGACAAAATAACTACTTCTCAGTTATATAATATGGATTCTAAAGGTTTATTCACTAAAGAGTTAGATAAAGCAGTTTTAGAAGAAGAAGTTGACTTTTCAGTTCATAGTTTCAAAGATTTACCTTCTGAATTAGATGAAGATTTAGAAATAGTAGCTGTTCCTAAACGTGTTGCACCAAATGAAGCTTTGATAAGTAATAAAACTTGGGAAGAACTTGGTGAAGGACATACTCTTGGAACAAGTAGTTTAAGAAGAGAAGCATTCTGCAATCTTTATAAAAAAGAATTTGAACTTAAACCAATACGTGGAAACATTGAAACACGTATTAATAAAGTTTTAAATGGAGATTTAGATGCTACTTTAATTGCACAGGCAGGTTTAATTAGATTAAATCTTGAAAAATATATCAAAACTATTTTTCCATTAGATTACATGACTCCTGCAGCAGGTCAAGGAGCTTTAGCTGTTATTACTAGAAAAGATTCTGATAAAAAAGAAATCATCTCAAAATTAAATGACTATACTTCTTATCAAGAAGTATTAGCTGAAAAAAATGTGTTAAAAGAGTTAGGTGTTGGTTGTCAATGGCCTATAGGTTCTATAGCACAATTAAAAGAAAATAAATTAGAGTTATACTCAATATTATTAACCCAAAAAGGTGAAATCCTAAAAGAAACCACAGTTACAGGTTCAATAAAAGAAGCTGAAACAATGGGACAAAAAGTTGGAAAGATTTTTGGAGATTATATTTAAATTTGGAGGAATAAAATTGCGAACTGTAAACGTTGGAGTAATCGGTGTAGGAGCAATGGGATATAACCATGCCCGTGTTTATCATAAATTAGAAAATGCTAATTTAGTAGCTGTTTCTGATGTAAGTGAAAAAACATTAAAGAAAGTATGTAAAAAATACGACACCAAAGGTTACACTGATATTGAAGAATTACTTAAAAATCCAGAAATAGAAGTTGTTAGTGTATGTGTTCCCACAACACTTCACCATTCAATAGTTATGAAAGCTATTGAATATGGAAAACATGTTTTAGTAGAAAAACCAATAGCATTCACACTTGATGAAGCTGAAGAAATGATTGCTGCAGCAAAAGAAAAAGGAGTTCTTTTAGGAACAGGACATGTAGAAAGATTTAATCCTGCTCTTCAAAAAGCTAAAGAACTTATTGAACAAGATGTTATTGGAGATATTGTATCTATCTCAGCAAAAAGAGTAGGTCCATTCCCACCAAGAATACAAGATGTTGGTGTAACAATTGACTTAGCTATTCACGATTTAGATGTAATGTACTACTTATTTGATGAAGAAGTTCAACAAGTATTTGGAAGTATGAGTAGTATTCTTGACCAATGTGAACACGAAGATCATGCTGAAATTATGGTTTGTTTTGCAAATGAAGGAACCGGAATGTTAGAAGTAAATTGGTTAACTCCATACAAAAAAAGAGAAATCGAGATTACTGGAACTGACGGTATTATATCTGTAGATTACATTGAACAAAGTATTGATGTATATGGTAAATTTGCTCAAGACATACAAATTGTACATGAAGAACCATTAAAAGAAGAATTAAGTTCGTTTTTAAACTCTGTTGTTAACAATGAAAGACCTGTTATTAGTGGTGAAGACGGACTTAATGCATTGAAAATGGTTATCGCTGCAAAAATGTCCTCTGAAAAACATAAACCAATTAGTTTTGATGAATTAAGAGACTAAACTGGTGATAAAATGAATCAAAAATTAATAAATAAAGCTCAAGATTTAAGACAAAAAGGATTTACTACAGGAGAAATCGCTGATCAATTAAATGTATCAATGGATACTGCAAGATGGTTAACCCTCCAAAAACCATCTGAAGAAGAAACAGTAGCACCTGTAGATTTTGCAATTAACTGGAATACAATAGGTGGAAATTCAACCCGTCTTAGATTTGTATCTGGAGCATTAGCAGATATGGCTACAGAACATGGCGAAGCAGAAGTTGTTGTAGGAATTGCAGCTAGTGGAATCCCATTTGCAACAATGATAGCTGATTTTTTAGAAGAAATGACTGATGTAGCTACATCCCTTGCAGTTTTCCACCCTAATAAACACAGAGTAGAAACCAATGAAAGTGAAGGTGCAATGAGTGCTAATTTTGGTTCTGTATCTGGAAAAAAAGTTGTAATTGTTGATGACGTTATAACTAGTGGAAATACAATGAAAGAAGTAATAAAAACAGTTAAAGCATTAGGCGGAGAACCTACATCTATTACTGTTTTAATTAATAAGACAGATATATCTGAAATTGATGGAGTACCTGTCGAATCATTAATAAAAGTTTCAAGATTAGGATAAACACCTAATCATTATTCTATTTTTTTTTGGCTTTGTAGAAATCCTATTTAATTTTGTAAAATTTTTTTAAAAAGAATGATTCATTCTAATTTTTCTTTAAATTTATTATCTCTTTATTAAATATACATATGTTATTTTACAATTGAAATAATACTTTAGATTAAAAAAATAAGGAATATATAATCATATATAGAATAAATAATAAAAAATATTAAGAAATAATAAAAAATATTAATAATAAAGAATATATAAAAAAAATATGAATTTAAAACACCCAAAAGGACTGTATATGCTTTCTACATTAGAAGCATGTGAAAGATTCTCATTTTATGGTACGGGTGCAATTATTGTATTGTATATGATAAGTATTTTATCATTTAATAAACCACTTGCATCACAATTTTATGGTTTTTATGGTGGTTTAGTTTATTTAACTTTATTAGATGGTTATATTGCTGATAAGTTTATTGGAAATCGTAAATCTATACTTATTGGTGGAATATTAATGGCACGAGGTCAATTTCATTAGCATATAGTGCTATGTTTTTTAGTTCTATTAACATGGGGAAATACTCATTCAACATTACTATTTACCCAACAAGAAATATTTTTTGTTATAGGTTGTATATTAATGTGTTTTGGTAATGGTTTTTTTAAACCAAATATCTCTTCATTAGTAAAACATTTATATAACAAAGATGATGCGCGTATTGATTCTGCATATACCCTATTTTACATGGAAATTAATGTAGGAGCATTATTAGCACCTATTGTAACTGGAATTATAGTTGGAGAAGGACATCCAGAATATTATGGTTGGGCATTTATAGTTTCAGGAATTGTATTGATAATAGGACTCGTTATATTCCCTTTTAACTAAAGATAAATACCTACGTAACCCACAAAATAAACGTGTTGGTGTTGAACCTTCCGCAAACTACAGTTCAGAATTAAGTGAAGACGAATGTAATGAAG
>JAKSUH010000002.1 GCA_024413395.1 archaeon | reverse complement strand
CTAATGGTACTACTCTAATAAATGATGAACCGGTTAAAGGTATTACTATGAAACCTACTGGTAATTCTTTAGAATTATTAGTTGCAGTTTTAATTTTAATATCTGTTGGTTTAGTTATTAGACAAAGTAGATTAAAAAGAAAATCTTAATCTTCTTATTTTTTCTTTTTTTTAATTTTTTAAAAATTATCTTTTTTTATAAATTTTATAGTTAATATTTATATGTATTAAAAATCATAAAATATATGTTAGATATATAAGGTGAAAATTATGCCTGAAAAAAATACTATTGGACATAAAATAAAAAATATCATGGAAATGAGAGAACTATCTGCTGAACAGATAGCTAAAAATAGTGGAGTAAATCAATTACTCGTAGAACAAATTATTGAAGGAGAAATTATCCCTTCACTTACACCACTTACTAAAATAGCTAGAGCTTTGGGAGTTAGATTGGGAACTTTCCTTGATGATAATCCTAAAGATGATCCAATTATTATCAGAAAAGGTGAAAGTAATCAAGTTATTCATTTTTCAGGTGATGAAAGTAGTATTGAAGAAAGTCACTTACAATTTTATTCATTAGGTGCTGGTAAACCTGATAGACATATGGAACCTTTTATTATTGATATTCAAGAAGATCATAAAGAAGATATTGAATTAGCTTCTCATGAAGGAGAAGAGTTTATTTATGTTTTACAAGGTTCTATTGAATTAATCTATGGTAAAAATACTCATGTATTAAATGTTGGTGACAGTTTATACTATGATTCAATTGTACCTCATCATTTACATGCAAATGGTGAAAAAGCTGTGATTTTAGCGGTTTTATATACTCCTTCATAATGGTGATTATTAATGTTTTCAAAAATTGTAGAACCTAGTTTTGGAGATTTAGATGGTTTAAAACATGTGAATAATAATGTGTTAGGTAAATGGTTTGAATTAGGAAGAAATGATTTCTTTAGATTCTTTACTCCTGATTTAAATGTAGATCATGATGTTTGGAGATTAATTATGCTTCGAACAGAATTGATTTTTTAAGACAAATTTATTATGATGGAGATGTAGAAATTCGTTCTTATATTTTGCATGTTGGAAATAGTTCTTTTAAAACAGGTCATGAAGCATGGCAACATGGAGAATTAAAATGTAAATGAAAATCCATTGTTGTTCAATTTAACTTTTTAGAACAAAAATCTGTTCCAATTGAAGATGAAATTAAAGCGAAATTAATGGAACATTATTTAGATGAAGAAGAATTTGATGCTAGAAGGTGATTATATGCTATTTACTGAACAGACAATAGCAGATTTCTTTGAAGATATGGTTGCATCACAGCCAGATCATGAATTTATTGTTTATCCAGATAGAGATTTAAGATATACTTATTCAGAATTTAATCAAAGAGCTAATAGTTTAGCAAAAGGGTTATTAGCTATTGGTATTAAAAAAGGAGACCATGTTGGTATATTGGCTAAAAATGTCCCCGATTGGTTAACTTTTATGTTTGCAACAGCTAAAATTGGGGCTGTTTTAGTAACTGTTAATACTGCTTACCAATCTCATGAGTTACATTATGTTTTAGAACAATCAGATATGAAAGCATTAGCTATGACTGATGAATTTAGAGGAACTAGCTATATAGATATGCTTTATGATTTAGTTCCTGAACTAAAAGTTTGTGCAAGAGATAGTTTAACTTCTAAAGAATTCCCTCACTTAAAATATGTTATTCATGTAGGTCAAGAAAAACATAGAGGAATGTATAATACAAATGAATTAATATTATTAGGTAAAAACCAAGATGATTCAATTTTAGAAGAAGCTAAAAAACATTTTGATAATAATGATGTAATTAATATGCAGTATACTAGTGGAACTGAAGGTTTCCCTAAAGGTGTAATGCTTACAAGCCGTAATATTTTAAATGATGGTTACTACATTGGAGAAAATATGAATTACACTAATAAAGATAGGTTACTTTTACAAGTACCTCTTTTCCATTGTTTTGGAACTGTTTTAGGAGTTATGGCAGTAATTACTCATGGTTCAACCTTAATCATGCTTGAAGAGTATGATCCTCTTTTAGCTATTTCATCTATTCAAAAAGAAAAATGTACTTCAATATATGGTGTACCTACTATGTTTATTGGAATGATGAGCCATCCTATGTTTGATATGTTTGATATGTCTTCTTTAAGAACAGGTATTATGGCTGGTTCTACATGTCCTGTTGAAACTATGAAGGATGCTATTGAAAAAATGAATATGACTGAAATTACTAGTGTTTATGGACTTACTGAAGCGGCACCTGGTTTTACACAAACTAATGCTGCAGATTCTTTTGAAAAGAAAGTTAACACAGTTGGTAGAAAATTCCCTAATATTGAAGTTAAAATCATTGATCCAGATACTGGTGAAGAATTAGGTCCTAGTGAAAAAGGAGAAATCATGTGTAGAGGTTTCAATGTAATGAAAGGTTATTATAAAATGCCTGATAAAACAGCTGAAACTATTGAACCTGATGGATGGTTACACAGTGGAGACTTAGCTACTGTTGATGAAGATGGTTATTATTCAATTGTTGGACGTATTAAAGATATGATTATCCGTGGTGGAGAAAATATTTATCCAAGAGAAGTTGAAGAATTTTTATTTACTCATGAATGTGTTAGTGATGTTCAAGTAGCAGGTATTCCTGATGAGAAATATGGGGAACTTGTTGGAGCTTTTATTATTAAAAAAGAAGGTTTTGATGATATAACTGAAGCAGATATTAGAGATTTCTCTATTGGTAAAATAGCTAGATATAAAGTTCCTAAATATGTTTTCTTTGTAGATGAATTCCCACTTACTACTAGTGGTAAAATTCAAAAATATAAACTTGTGGATTTAGGTCTTGAGTTATTAGAAAAAAGAAAAAGAGATGGAGAATTATAATTCTCCTAAAATTTATTTTTTTAGTTTATTACATAGTTGGAGATATTTTTGGTCAGAAGTAAATGTACTTCCAATTAATTTTCCATTTACATCATATTGTCTAAAGTTTCCATCGGAATAGGTTACTTCTTTAATTTGACCACCAAACTGTTCGCTATAGTACCATTTAACAGAAACTATTGTAGGTTCTGTAGTTTTATTAGTTGGTTCTTGTGGTCGTGTTTTTTTACATCTTGTGTGTTTTTTGATGTTATTGTGTCTTTACTAATGGTAACATTAGTATTTTTGTCATTTAAACTACTAGATGCAACAAAAGCTACACCAATAGCAATTACTATTATTATTATGATTATAAGTATACTACTTTTTTTCATAATTCATCCTCCTTTAAATATAATCTGTATAATGTTTATTTTATAACTTTAAAAATAAAATTTAATCAACTATTATTGAGTTTAATATAGATTTAATAAATTGTAAAATTTATTATTTTTGGACATAGAATAATTGTTGTAAAAAGCCCATAGCATCATAATTAAAGATTCCTTGTAAAAAGAAGAATAAAAAGAGTATAAATGCTATAATTAAAACCCATTTTAAATTTTTTATGATAGCATAAACAATTAAAAACAATAAAATAATTTTAATTAGCATCATTAACATTTAATCACATTTCTTATTTTTCGCTAATTTCTTTCTTAGCTAAATTTTTAATTCTTTCAACACCATTAATTTCTTGGATTGTTTCGATAGTTCCTTGTGGAACATATTTTTCCCAATCATCATCTTCTAATATTCTTCTACGAATTTCAGTTCCAGATAAAATTTTTCTATCATATAAAGGAGGTTGTTCAACAATATAACCTTCTTCTTTGAATAATTGTTTAACTAATGGATTTCCAGAATAAACTTTAGAAAATGGAGGAGTCATCATTTTAACATGTGCTGGCCAAATACTATTAAAATTAATATCTTCCATAGGAATAATATAATAACTGCCTGGATCAATATTATTTTCAACTAAAGCTTTTTTTACCATTACAACACGTTCACCAGCTGTAAAAGGATTTTTAATTTCATGTGATGCTTGTGCACTACCAATACCTATTATAATTTCATCAACATCATCAAGAATCTTTTTAATTACTTGAATATGCCCATTATGAATAGGCTGCATTCTTCCAATTAGTATACCTCTAATTATATCCATTTTCACACCTTGTAATTTAATCTGTTGTAATTAATTATTTTAAGAAATCTCTTTAATTTAATTTTATATTTATTTCTATTTATAAGTATTTGATTATTAAAAAAACTTATAATATAGTTTAAATAAATTATTTTGTATAATTTATGAGGTTTAATAATGGAAAAGAAAAGCAAAATAATAATAGCCGTAATTGTTGTTGTAATTGTTATTATATTAGGTATTTTTGCTTATACTACTTTTTTCAATAAAGAGGTAACTTCTTTTGATAATAATTTCATGTCAGGGGAATTTACAGGAGCAAATGTTGTTTTAAACAATACTATATCTAATGATTCTTTTAGTCAAGTTTATGAAGATAAAACAAATAATATACAATATTCATTACAAACTGCTGATGCATTTAATTTTACAGTAGGTCAGTATCTACTTAAAGGAGCAACTTGTCCTGAAAAACGTGATTTAAATGGTGTTGACTGGTCTATTTATTATGCACCTGCTCAAAATAATGTAACTAAAGCTAGTATGCATATTTATTTCTGTACTGCTACAGTAAATAATCAAAGTTATTTAGTCATGATTGTTGCACAAGATTCAACTAAAATTAAATGTGATGGAACTACATATTGTGATCTCTATAAATACTATGTAGAACCTTTATTATCATCTACCCAATTGAAACAAACTGATAAAGTTCCAACTGAATATAGTATGTTAGGTATATCTAAATCACAGTATGATGCTTATTTAAAACAAATAGATTCATTTTTAGTAAAACACGGAAATGTATAATTATGAAAGTTACAGTTTTTCATGCAGATGAATGTGATCGAAAGAAATGTACTACTTTAAAAATGGAAAAATTTGGTAAATGCAGAGTAGTGTATAATATTAATAAAATACCTGCTGGTGCAGTTGTCTTAAACCCTTTTTCAGAAAAAGCAGTTTCATTTAAAGATGCCAAAATGGTAGAACATAGAGGGATTGTTGGACTAGATTGTTCTTGGAATGAAGTTACTAAATCTAAAAAGTTCTTTGATTTAACAAAATATCATAGGTCTCTTCCTTTTTTAGTAGCTACTAATCCTGTTAACTATGGTAAACCATGTATTTTATCTACTGTAGAAGCTGTATCTGCTACATTATACATAACTCGATTTAAAGATGAAGCTAAAGATATTTTAAAAGGATTTAAATGGAGTCATACTTTTTTAGAATTAAATCATGATTTATTAGAAGCATATTCAGAAGCTGAAAATTCTGCTGAAGTTGTTAAAATTCAAAATGATTTTTTAGACTCAAAAAAGTGATTAATTTATAAATATGTCTAAAACTTTAAATAGTATTAGAAATATATTATTTAGTAATAGTTATGAATATGTTTCATTCTATAACATTTTTTAAGATTACAGTTTATTTTATTAGGAAGGAGGAGTAATTATGGCAAGATTTGAAGAAGCTGAAAACAGAATGTTCAATGTTAAAATTTGCTCAAAATGTAAAGCTCGTAACCCTGCTAGTGCAACTACTTGTAGAAAATGTGGTTACAAAGGATTAAGATACAAAGCAAAAGAACCAAGAGGATAGATTTATTCTCTTACCTTATTTATTTTTTTTATTTACTATTTTTACTTATTTTTTTACACTATTTCTTAATATAATTTTATATACTATGTAATGTAAAGTATACTTTACGGTAAAGTTAACTTTACATATTTTTTTGGGGTGATTTCATTGAAAAATAATATTGAAAAACTCAGAAAAGAAGTTAATATCAGTCAAGTGGATCTTGCTGATGTTTTAGAAGTATCAAGACAAACTATTAGTTCATTGGAGAATGGACGTTATAATCCTTCAATTATTCTAGCTTTTAAAATAGCAAAATATTTTAACAAAACAATTGAAGAGATTTTTATTTATGAGGAGGAATAATCAATGGAAGATTTTCTTAAAAATAAATTTAAATTTATTAAACTCACTATCACATTAGGTGTTTGTTTTTTATTATAGGTGCATTATTAATTTTATTTAATACACAAATACATGTTGATGAATTTTGGGTATCAATGTGTTTTATTTTTGGTGTCCTATGTTTAGTTATTGGTGCTGTTAAATATGTATTATTTAACAATGATAAATATGCAAAAAGTTATAAAATAAATGAAGAAGATGAAAGGTATATTATTATTAGAGAACGTTCTGCTTATATGGCTTTTACATTTTCAAATGTTGTATTAGCTATTTTAACTGTTTTTTGTTTCATTAGGCATGACAATTGTATTTCAAGTAATTGGAGTACTTTTAGCTATTCAATACATTGTATTTTTTATTTTAATTCGTTATTATGATAAAAAAATTTAAACTATTATGATTAAATAGTTATTTATTTTAATCATTACTTTAATATGTTAGTTAAATCTAATAATTAATTATAATATTTTTTAGTGATTTAAATGAAAATTGTTGAAAAGCAAATTAAGGAAATTTTAGAAACAAGATCAGTTCATTTAACTCTCTTAGATCCTGATGAACAAACTCCAGAGGATGCTTTAAAAATCGCTCAAGCAGCTATTAAAGGAGGAACAGATGGAATAATGATAGGAGGTTCAACTGTTAATTTTGAAGATGTAGAAAATACATGTAAAATCTTATCTGAAAATATAGATATACCTATTATTTTATTCCCAGGAAATATTAACTGTGTTAGTAAATATGCTGATGCAATCTTTTTCATGAGTTATTTGAATTCAACTAACCCTTATTGGATTATTAATGCACAAGCATTAGGTGCACCAATTGTAAAACAATCTGGAATTGAAGTAATTCCAATGGGATATATGGTAACTGAACCAGGTGGAACTGTTGGTTGGGTAGGAGATGCAAAACTCGTCCCACATAACAAACCAAAAATCCCTGCAGTTTATGCAATGGCAGCAGAATATTTAGGTATGAGATATTTCTATCTTGAAGCAGGTTCTGGTGCTGATAAACCAATCCCTCCAGAAATGATAGCTTACTCTAAAAGAGCTATTGAAGACATGGTTATTGTTGTAGGTGGAGGAATTCGTGATGCTAAAGCTGCATACACTGCTGCTAAAGCTGGTGCAGATGTAATTGTTACTGGTACTGTTGTTGAAGAAACTGAAGATGTAACTGCAAAAATATTAGAATTAACTGGAGCTATTAAAAAAGCTTCAATGGATTAATATTTTTCAAATACTCTTTCACTTTTTTTATTTTTATTAAAAATCTCTTATTAGTATAGGAGATAATCTCATGTTGAATTCGTTATATATTGAAGCTGCACGTAAAAAAATTTCATTAGAGGAAATCGTTCCTGAATTAGATAATGAATCTACTATTTTTGATAATTGGAATAATCTCAATATTAAATCTTCATCAGAAGATTTTTCTATTGGTGCTGGTGATGGCAGTTTTAATAAAAAGAAGTTTTTAAATTTTAATTTTTATGCAATAGCTAGTGAATCATTAATTTTTGATGGTGAGTTAAAAACAATTGAAAAAGCAGAAATTGATACAATTCCTCATTATTCTCATGTTGATGATTTACTTAGGACATATATGGGGATTTTTGAACTTAAATCTTGTTTAGAAACTTTAGAAGATTATAAAGTTGATTATTATTTATATGATGGATCTTTATTTGGAGATTTAATTAGACCATTTCCAAATAGAGCAAATCTAACAAAGGATAAACGTCAAGAATTAATTGATCTTATTTTTGATGATTTAAATAATGAAATTTCTTCTTCAAAAGAACAGTTATTAACTCCTATGTTAATGAAGAGATATTTCGTTTCAAATATACCTACTTTTGATTATTCTATATTTTTAGCAAATATTGAGAAATTATTACTTTTAAATAAGATTTTACAATATAATAAAAAAATTATATCTATATCAAAAACTTCTACTAATAATGAAATATTTGAAAGTACGGTTCCAGATATAGCTATTTTTGATAAATATACCAAATTTGAAGGTATATCTAAATTACTCTATAAAGAAGTATCTGATGAAACAAAACATATATTTCCGATTTGTAATGAATTCTTTAAAAATTTAGAATTCACTATTTTTTATTTACGCTTAGATCATGGAAAAAATATATTAAAAATTGAACTTCCATATAAAGCAACTATTAATGAAGTATACGATATTTGTGAAAAATCAAAGAAATATTCCACAGAAGGATATCCTTATTTACTTAAAAAAGCTCATAAAGATGTTGTTATTTCAAATAGAAATATTGGTGAGTTAGTTAATATTGTTAATGTACATGCTAAATCAGGAAGGGAGATGTTAAGATGATTATTGGACGTTGTATTGGTGAAACATCACTTGTAGAAGTAACTTTTATTTCAAATGAAATGCCTAAAGTAGGTGAATATGTATGTTTAAGATATGATGATAGAACTATTTTAGGAATGATAGAAACTATGGTTAGGGGAAATGTTGCATTAAATGGTGAAATTTATTCTCCTGAAACTGTAGAAATGATTACTAAAATTGAAGGTGATGAATATTATATTAAAGGTAAAGTTAGAATCTTAGGGGATATTGATGATAATCTTAAATTACCAAGAACTCCAGCACCTCCAGGTACTCCTATTGAATTAGCTGATGAAACTATACTAAATAAAGTCTTTAAAGTAGGAAATCCTCTTAAAATCGGTACTTTAATTAATCAAGAAGATGTTAAAGTAAATATTAATGCTAATAGTTTCTTAAATCGTCATTTAGCTATATTGGCGATGACTGGTGCAGGTAAATCTAATACTGTTGCTGTTTTAATTGATGGACTTTTAGATTATAATGTTCCTATATTTATTTTTGATATGCATGGTGAATATGTGTCTGCAGAATTTACTAATGGTGATGTAAATGTTATTAGGCCTAAAATAAATCCAATTTACATGTCTTTTTCTGAAATTAAAGGTTAGGCTCATATTGGATCTAATGCTCATCTTCAAGAAAGATATTTCAGAAAAGCATTTAAAGAAGCTTTATCTATAATTAGAGAAGGAACTGAAAATACAAATAATTTTTTAGATTTAATTTACTCTATTTTAGAAAATAAATATAATAATGAGGAATTACTTGCAAATGAAAAGAATAAAATTTTAGATGTAATGAATAAAGTAGAAGATTTACAAGAAAAATATTCAAATTTATTTGATATAAACAAAGGAAATATCTTAAATGATATTCAAATGGGAAAAGCAAATGTATTGGATTTATCACAAACCGATGAATTTGTAGCTGAAGTTATTGTAAGTCATATTTTAAGGAATTCTTTACAATATCGTAAAAATGCGGTTCATAAAGTAGAAAATAAAACATTAGATTTTCCAGTATTCTTTGTTTTAGAAGAAGCACATATTTTAGCTCCTAATAAAAGAGATAATGCTTCTAAAAAATGGATTCAAAGAATAGCTCGTGAAGGACGTAAATTTGGTTTAGGATTATGTTTAGTATCTCAATCTCCAAAAACAGTTGACCATGATGCATTATCTCAAATGAATAATATGATTATTTTAAGGTTAGTTGAACCTGAAGATCAAAGGCATGTTCAGTCTGCATCTGAAAGTTTATCTGAAGACTTAGTAAAACAACTCCCATCATTAAATGTAGGTGAAGCTATTGTTTTAGGGCTAATGACTAAAGTTCCTACTCTTGTTAAAATAGATGAGTTTAAAGGTAGGAGACATGGTGGAGATATTGATATTATTGGTGAATTATCAAAATATCAAGATAAAGAAGATGAAGAACTTAAAAAACAAGAAGAAGTAAGTTCTAATTTAGGTTTATATTATTAAAAAGGAGTTTTTTAACTTCTTTTTTCATTTAGTTCTATATAAAAACTAAATGAATTTTTCCTATTTTTTTCAATTTAAATAATATTTAAATAAAATCTTTAACATAGTATTAATATAATAATTTTTATACTTTTTAAGTGTCAATTTATTATAAAATTTACGAGTTGGTATAATGAAATTTGCACATATTGCAGATACTCATTTAGGTTATAGACAATTCGGTCTCATTAATCGTGAAAATGACTTTTATGAAGTATTTGATAAAATTATAGATAAAATAATAGAGGAAAAAGTTGATTTTGTCATCCATAGTGGTGACTTATTTGAAACTGCTAGACCAACCCCACAATCTCTTTTGGTCTTTCAGAAAGCTTTGTTACGATTAAAAGGTGCTGGAATTACTATGTATGTAATTGCAGGTAATCATGATACTGTATTACGTAATGGTGCTATCCCACCGCAAGTTATTTTTAAAAAATTAGGTCTTAAAGTTATCAGTACAATTAATACGGAATATGTACATGGTGATATTCATATTATGGGACTTCCATCTTTCCCTAAATCTCAGATGAAAGATTTTAAAAATAAACTTAAAAATATATCTAAAAAAGCAGATAATTATGAAAAATCAGTTTTAGTTTTACATCAAGGTATTGATAAATATTTACCTTTCCAGTATGAACTTGAAATTGGTGATATTCCAGATAATTTTAATTATTATGCTTTTGGTCATATTCATAATTATATTAATGATGAATTTGGTAAAGGTTATTTGGTTTATCCTGGTTCTACTGAAATATGGAAAACAAATGAATTGATTGATGCTAATAAAAATGGTAAAGGTTTTGTTATAGTTGATATGGATGGTGAAAAACCTGTCATTAAGAGAGTTGCCATTGATAGTCCTAGAAAATTTATTAATAAAACTGTAGATATTAAAGATTTATCAAAAGTATTAGCTGAACTCAAAAAAGAAATTAAATATTTCGATAAGGAACCCGTTGTTAATTTAAATGTTATTAATATTGAAGGAGATTCAGGTGAAATCCATGAATTGATTATTGAAGAATTAGAAGATTCTTGTTTAATCATTCGAACTAGATTTAATTTTGAAGAAGATTTTGATATTATGGAACTTGGTTCTGATTCTGGTATTGAAATCACTGAATTAATTAAAGAGAATTTAGAAAAATACGAAGATGAAACTATTACTAATTTAGCTATTGATATTTATCAAAATCTATCAAAAAATAAGAATGAAACAGCTGAAGAAGTAATTAATCAATTTTATGAAGATCACTACGAAGTTGATATAAAAGATATGGATGTTACTGATGAGTCAACATCAGATGAACTTAAAGAAGGTGCTGATGTATCTTTAGATAATTTCACCAATAAAGAGGAGGAGATTTAATGATTTTTAATAAATTAACTTTGAATAACTTTAAATCTTATAGTAATGCTGAAATCAGATTTGATAAAGGAATCACAGTAATTGTTGGTGAAAATGGTGCTGGAAAATCAACTATTTTTGAAGCAATTAGTTTTGCATTATTTAAAGAACATGCTGCTGGAAAATTAGCTGATTTAGTTAGAAATAATTCTAATGATAAAATGTCAGTTGAATTAGAGTTTACTGCAGCTGGTAATGTATTTAAAGTAATTCGTGAAAAAGCAAATTCTGTAAAATCAACATTACTTAAAAAATCTAAAGATAATAATTTATTTATTCCTATGTGTGTAGGTGAGAAAGAAGTTGCAAATGAAATTGAATCTATTTTAAATTTAGATAAAAAATTATTCTTAAATGCAATCTATGTAAGACAAGGAGAAATAGCTCAATTAGTAGATAAATCTCCTGCTGAAAAGAAAAAATTAGTTGGAAAACTTTTAGGGCTTGATTTTTTAGAAAAAGCTTGGACAGATTTAGCTCCTCAAATTTCTGCTTATGAAAATATGAAATCTGAAGTAAAAGGATATTTGACAAACGAGGATGAGGTTAAAGATAGATATGACCGTAAAATTGAAAAAGCTGATGAATTAAGAAGTAGAGGTAAAGAGCTAGAAAAAAAACTTGAAGAGATTAAAAAGAAAAAAGAATCTATTAAATTAGATTTAATTAATAAAGAACGTGAAAAAGAAATTCACGAAAAATTTGTTAGTGATTTACAACTTCAAGAAAACAATGCTAATTTAATTAAAGAACAGATTAAAAATATAGATGAAAAACTTAGTGAAATTAATGAAGCTAAGGATAAATTAGAAAATCTTCGTATTTATGCTGCTAAAATACCTATGTATGAACAATTTGAAAGAAATATTGAAAAAATACAAAATTTAAGAAAAGAAGCTAATATGTATAATTCTCAATTAGAATCTATATTAACTCAAGAAGATATTCTTTCTAAAAATGAAATAGATAAAATTGATTATCTTAATTTTTCAGAAGAACTTGAACAATTAAAAGAAGAGAAAGTAGAAATTGAGAAAAAATTAGCAGTTGTTAAGCAATTAATTTCTGAAAATAAAGAGTTAAATGGAAAAATTTCTTATTTAAAAAATAATGTAGATACTTTTTTAGCTAAAAGAAAAGAAGAATTAATTTCCGAAGGGGTTAATTCTAATCGTTTATCTAATGTAAATGATATTGATAAATTAATCGAATTAATTGATCAACATATTAATAAGATTAAAGAAACTATAGATTTAGCAAATAAAAAGATATCTTCTAAAAAAGAAGCAAAAGCTAAACAAATGCATATTCTTGAAGAAAGTCAACGTAATCTTGATGAATTGTTGAAAAACGTAGGTACTTACTGTCCATTTTGTCAATCTAAGATACCTCCTAATAGAAAAATAGATTTAGCTGACCTCTTTAAAAAACAGATCAAAGCTGCTAAAAAAAAGATTCAGTTACTTGAAAGTGAAATTAAAGAGTTAAATCAAAAGAAAGATAAATTAAATCTTAAATTAACTACTTTTGAATCTATTTCTAGAAATGTTCTTGAATTTATGCAGGAATCAAAATCTTTAAACGTTTATTTAAATAAAGTTAAAGAAAACGAAGAAAAGATTAGAGATAGTGGTGTTAATGATGACGTGCTTGGTCAAATTATTTTAAAAATCCAAGGAGTAGAAAATAAAATAGAATCTTTACAAGATGCATATGATGCTTATATGAATGCTATTGCATTATTAAAAGTTCTACCAGATAAAAGAGAGATTCAAGAAAAATTAAATGAGGTTAATAGACAAATAATATTTGTTACCGAATCTATGCAAAAAGCTATTGATGCAGATCCTTTTTTAACTATTGATATTAATCATGAAGATTTAACAACTAAAATCAATGATTTAAAAGCTAAGGAAACTGAATATAATCAAATTTTAGGAATAATTAAAGATTTAGATAATATTCAAGCTCGCCGTGTTGAATTGAAACAACAACTTAATATGAATCTTGATAAGATTGAATCTCTTAAAAACAATATCTCTGAATGTAATTATGATGAAGAGAAACATATGGAATTGAAAACTACTTCTGAGGGTTTTGAAACTGAATATAATGAAGTATATGCTGAATTACACGGAATAAAAGAGCAAGGTAAGGAAATTAAACCTGAATTAACTGAATTAGAAAAACAACTTAAATTCTATAAAGTTAAACATCAAGAACATGATAATTTAAGTGATTATATTCATTTATTATCTGTTTTCAGGGATTTATACAGTAAAAATGGTATTCAAAGAGATTTAAGAAACCGTTCTAGACCTTTAATTCAAAAATACACTAAAAATTTCTTCTCCCAATTTAATTTCGATTATTCTGATTTAATAATGGATGAAGATTATAATATTACAGTATTTGGACCTGAAGGTGAATCTACTTTAGATATGGTTAGTGGTGGAGAAAAAATAGCTATAGCTTTATCTTTACGTTTAGGAATTACTCAAGCTTTAAGTAGAGGAAGTTCTGATACTATTCTTTTAGATGAACCTACTATCTTTTTAGATAGTGCTAGAAGACATGAGTTAATTAATTTAATAAAAGAGATGACTTTATTACCTCAAATGATTATTGTAACTCATGAACCTCAACTTGAATCTGCTGCTGATAATTTGATAAAAGTAGAAAAAGTGAATGGAATTTCAAAAATAAATTAATCGCAATAAGAGCTACATTCTTTAATTGAGCTGAGAATAGAATCAATTATGCAATTTGCATTCCAGCCAACTATAGATGTGGCTTTTTTTTCTAATTTTTCTGGTACTTCTTCTAAACCATATGGTCTTACAAGTACTACTGGAACTTCATATTTTTCACTAGCTTCAAGTAAATCTTCAAATAATTCTTTATTTTTTTCATATAATCCTGCTAGTAATATTATGCAATCTACATTTCCATAAAATTCTTCTCCAACGAGTTTATATGATCCTGAAATTGATTCTTTCCATAAAAAATTAGTTTTCATATATAATTTATTTACAAATTCTCCATATTCGTTATTTGTATCATAACCATTAGAAATTATTAAATTATAAATTTTGTTGGTTTCTTCTTCAAACATTTTATCTCACCTTTTATAATCCTTTTTTTCTTATATTATATAATCATATCTTTAATCCTTTTTTAAAGTTAAATTTATAAATAATATCAATCAAATAATTAAATAATAATTTGGAGGTAAAGTATGAAAGCAGTTATTCCAGCAGCAGGTTTTGGAACTAGATTTTTACCTGCTACTAAAGCACAACCAAAAGAGATGTTACCGGTTTTTGATAAACCTACTATTCAATATGTTATTGAAGAGGCTGTAGCTAGTGGAATTGATGATATTTTAATTGTTACAGGAAAAAATAAACGTTCTATTGAAGATCACTTTGATAAATCATTCGAACTTGAATATACCTTAGAAACTACAGGTAAAGATAGTTATTTAAAAACAGTTCGTGATATCACTGATTTAGCAGATATTTGTTATGTACGTCAAAAAGATCAAAAAGGTTTAGGAGATGCAATTTATTGTGCTAAAAAACATGTTGGTGATGAACCTTTTGCTGTAATGTTAGGAGATTCAATAACTAAAGGACCTTCTCCATGTACAAAACAATTAATTGATATTTATAATAAATACGAAGCATCTGCAATTTCTCTTGAAGCAGTTCCTGAAAATAAAGTAGAAAGATATGGTATTATTGATGGAATTGAAGTTGAATCTAATGTTTATAAAATTAATAACTTAGTTGAAAAACCATCTGTGGCTGAAGCACCTTCAAATTTAGCTATTATGGGTCGTTATGTTTTAACTCCTGATATTTTTGATAAAATTAAAGATACTAAACCAGGTGTTGGTGGAGAAATTCAATTAACCGACGCATTAAATGATTTAGATGTCATTTATGGAAATACTTTTGAAGGAAAAACTTATGATATTGGTAATCGTCTTGATTGGCTTAAAACTTCAATAGAATTTGCTATGGATGATAATGAATCAAGAGATGATCTTATTCAATTCATGAAAGAAGTGACTAATGGAGTTTAATTTTAAACTCTATCTTTTTTTATTTTATTTACTTTTATAGTAAACTTTTTTAACTTATTTTTAAGCTATTTTAACTATTCTATTATAATATAATGTCTATTTTTTATTTTCCAATGAAAACTTTCGTTTGAAAGAGAAAATTTATATGATTTTAAATCATTATATTTATAAACATTTTAAAATTAATTATTTTATTTAATAAAGCTTTAATTATTCTTTTTTAACAAAATTTAATCTTAATATTCTTTTTTATATTTATTTTTAAGATTCTAGAAATTAAATACGATGGTTTTATATACTATGGTCAATATAATTACTTTCACAGGAAAGTCTATTGTTGATAAATATGAATCGTACAATTAAAAAACATGTAAGTGAACTTGAAAACACAGAAGTACTTGAAAGCCCTTTAGGATTTTTAATTCAAAATGTTTCAAAGGATTATATCTCCTATTTAGGGGATTTTCTTGGAAAAATTCATCTTTCACCTTCAAAAATTTATTATTTATTAGCATTATCAGAAAATAATCATGTTTCTCAGGAATATTTAGCTAGTGTATTAAATATGTCTGAAGGAACAGTAACTAAATTGACTTATCGGTTAGAAAGATTAAATCTCATTGAAAGGGAAGTAGATTTGACTGATAAACGTAAAAAGCTAGTCACAATAACATCTGAAGGTGAACAAATCGTAGATGAGTTTCACACAGTTATTAAAGGCTTTGAAAATGAACTTCGGAAAGATTTTACTGAAGAAGAATTATTAATCTTAAGAATATTGCTTAAAAAAATGTCTTCAGTATTGTCTAAAGAAGATTAAACACGGAGATGATAAAATGACATATTTAGATAGAATAATGTTAAAAACATTTAACGAATCATCTGATGCTGAAAAGCAAGAAATTATTAAAGCAGGCGGTATAGAACTTTTAAAAACTTTTGATTCAGATAATGAATAAGTTAATAGGTGTGTCTAATGAAAATTAGTGTAAGTAATGAAAGGATGCTTGTTCGAGAAATATTACTTAATTTAGGAGTTTCTAAAGAACAAGCTATAGTTGTATCTGAAGCTACATTAGATGCTGATATCAAAGGTTTCACTTCTCATGGGTTAGGCCGTTTTCCACAATATATTAATGGGTTAGAAAACGGTTTTATTAAGCCTTCAGGAGATATTGAAATTGTTAGAGAAACCGTTTCAACTGCTTTAATCAATGGAAATAGTCTTTTTGGTCAATATGTAGCACATAAAGCTATGGAACTATGTATTGAAAAAGCTTCACAAACAGGTATAGGTGCTGTTGGAACTTTTAATTCAAATCATTTTGGAGTTGCAGGTTTTTATTCTGATTTAGCTATTTATAATGATATGATTGGTGTTGTAATGTGTAATACTGCATCAGCTGTTGCTCCTTTAGGTGGGAAAAAAGCTGTTTTAGGAACAAATCCTTTAGCAATAGGTATTCCAACTAAAAAATATGTGTCTGTTGATATGGCTACTTCTACTTCTGCTAGAGGTAAGTTACTTGAAGCTGAAAGAAAAGGAGTTTTAATTCCTGAAGGAATAGCTATTGATGTTGATGGAAAACCGACTACTGATCCAACTGAAGCACTTAAAGGTTCAATTTTACCTTTTGGTGGAGTTAAAGGTTATGCTTTAAATTTTATTATTGAAATCTTATGTGGTCCTCTTGTTGATGCTGCTTTTGGAGTAGATGTTACTGGGACTGCTGGTGATTATAAAGAAAATTGTAATAAAGGAGATTTATTTATTGCTATTGATCCATCTAAATTTGTAGATATAACTAATTTTAAAGATCAAGTTGAAGAATTAATTGAGGATATGAGAGCTTCAGGTGAAAAAATACGTATTCCTGGTGATGGTACAGTAGGTAAATATCTTAAAAATCAAAAAAATGGACTTCCTATTGATGAAAAGTTATATATTGTTCTTAATGATATTTGTGAAAAATTAGATATAGATTTAAAAGATTATCTTGAAGATTAATCTTATAAATCAAATTTTTTATTAATTATTTTTTGTGCTTTTTTTAGACGTTGATAGTAATTACCAGAAATTATTTCATATTTAATTCCATTTCTACAATATAATTCTTTTATTTTTTTAGTACATGATTCTCTTTGTTCTTCATCATTACGTTCGACAATTCTTAAATCATCTTGAACATAAGGAACATCGGATTCCATAAATAAAACTAAATCATATTCTCCAGAAATTTTACGGATAATTTCTTCATCATCTAGAATGCTTTCTTTATTTTCAAAATCTAAATCGCATTGATTTCTATAATAATAACTCATAAATGCATCTGTATCAATGAATAGTAGTTTATTAGCAGTTTTAGTAGCATTTATAATGTTTAATTTATGTTGATAAACAATTTCTTCAAAATCTTCACTAACCATATAATTTTCTCCACCACAAGCAGAGCAAATATATCTACTATACTCTTCAACACATTCAGTATTATATAAATTAGCTAGTGATTTTGATATGACTGATTTTCCTGTTGATTCATTTCCAATAATAAGTATTTTTTTAACATACTGTGCTTTAACAGGTATTGGTAAATATTCCCAATGTTTTAAAGGATTTTTCTTAATCTCTTCACTTGTATATGGGATACTATTTTCAATATTAATTATTTTTGTGTTAGAAATTATTGGATTATGTTCTTTTTGACAGTAACATACATCAATTTTTTTATTAATTTCTTTTTTAATGTATCCTTCAATATTTTCATTATTTGAATTACATAAAATAATTTTTATATTGTCAAAATGATTAGTTAAATTGTATATCCATTGGTACCTTACTTTGTAGTTAATAGAATCATTAGTTTCACTATAAAATAATACAACATACAATTCTTTACATTCATTTGCACCATCGTATATTGAATTTAAATGACCTATGTGTAATGGATCATAAAATGTTCCTATAACACCTACATCATAGATATAATTTTCACTCATATTATCAAATTAAGGTTTCATCATTAAATCCATTATTGAAAATGGTTCATCATCACTTTTAACTTTATTTTCTTGCATTCCTGGAATTGCTCTTTTTGCAAATTCTTTATTTGCTATTTTTGAAACTTCAGTAAATATCATTTTATATGCGGTACATTGGGGGTCTACTGCTTTTGGAGTTTGGCATGCAACTATTCCATTATAAGGACATCCGCCTTCACAGTATCTTTTAAATCTACATTTTTTACAAGATTCGTCAACATATTCTCTGAATTCTTGTAATTTAGACCATGCATCTGAAGTTTTTAAATCATCAAAACTAGGATTGTCTTTTACGTTACCTAAAACATATTCATCCATTCCAACAAAACGATAACAAGGATAAATAGCTCCATCATGGCCTACAGCGAATGTTACACCAATACAATCTGCAAATGTACATAATGTTCCACGTCTTCTTAATGTACTTTTACAAATATGGTCTAAATCTTTAATCATGAATTTATCTAAATCATAAAGATATTTATCTAACCACTCAACAAGGAGTTTTCCATGTTCTTCTTGAGGTAATGCCCAAGGGTCTGCATTATCTCCTCTAAGTGAAGGTAATGCTGCATGGATTTTAAGGTTCATTCCATTTTCTTTAAAAAAATCATATAATTCATCTGAGAAATCTTTAGAGTAATCTGTTACTGTTAAAACAAAATTAATTGGAAGTCCTTTTTCTTTAGCTAGTTCATATTTGCCCATAGTATTGTCAAAGTATCCTTCCCCTCTTTGATAATCATTGATTTCTTTAGGTCCATCAATACTTGTTGAAATAACTACATTGTATTTTTTAAATAGTTCTATTAAGGGCTCATCTAATAACCAAATATTACTTTGTAGAGAAAATCCTTCAAAATTAGGGATATTGGATAATTTTTCTAATGCATATTCATAGAAATAATAATCAGCAAGTAATGGTTCCCCCCCATGGAATGTAAAATGAACTGGTTCATCTCTGAAATCTTTTAACCAGTCGATTATGTTATCAATAATGGAAGTATCCATTATTTCTTCTGTATTTTCACTACCCCAACAATATTTACAGTTTCCTAGACAATTTAAAGTTGGGATAATCATTACGTGGAACGTCATTTTATCTAGTAAATCTTATTTAATTCTTTTAATAATTTTCTTTTTTCATCTTCGTCATCAGGTTCATTAACTAAAAAAACATATCCGCATTGTTCACATTTAACAGTATCAAGTTCTGCATGTGCATGACTGTGATCTAAAATTTTTCTGTGTGCTATTTTGTCAGTTGAACCACATTTTGGACATGGTGCTAAAAGTTCTTCAAGTTTCATAATTTCACCTTTAATAATATATTACAATTTTATTATATTAACTTTACAATCCAATTAGTTGGAAAATTGGCATTCCAACATGTTTACAGAATTTAATAAAATACTTAAATCCAGGTATTTCAAATTCTTTTTCAACTTTTTTAAGTTCTTTAGGTATATTTAGATGCATAGGACACTTTCTAATACATTGTCCACATTTATTACAAAGACTTGCATATGCTGGGTCTGTCATTATTCCACCAGCTATTGTCATATATCCTAATCTTGAATTAGTTATAATGCCTTTTTCATTAAATAAATATTTTTCATTATATAATTTAATAATTTCAGGAATTTTAATTCCTTGTGGACATGGTAAACAATAACCACAGGTAGCACAATTAATTTGAAGTTTTTCTTTCATTATTTCTTTTACTTCGTTAATCGTACTAACTTCTTTTGGAGAAACCGAATTCATTTTAACTTTATTTGCAATGTTTACATTCTCTTTAACTTGATTTATATCATTCATTCCAGAGAATACACATGTAATTTCAGGTTGATTTAAAATCCAACTTAACGCCCAATCTGCATTACTTCTATTTGGATCATTTTTTCTAAAAATAGATTCACATTCATCAGGCATTTTTCCTGCTAAAATTCCTCCTTTTAATGGTTCCATAACAAAAATACCTATATCTTTGCTTGCTGCATAACGAATTCCATCGATACTAGCTTGAACATTGTCATCTAAATAATTATATTGAACCATTACCACATCCCAATCATAAGAGTCAATTATTTCATTAAATTTATCTTTAGAACCATGATATGAAAATCCAATATGTTTTATTTTTCCTTCTTTTTTAGCTTTTTCAATAAAATCATAAATATTTAATTTTTCAATTCTTCTTAAAGTTCTTAAATCTATGTTATGTAAGAAATAATAATCAATACAATTACTTTGTAGTCTTTCTAATTCTTTATTTAATATTTTTTCAAAATCTTCTTCTTTAGTTATTAAATAAACAGATAATTTTGTAGAAATCATTACTTTATCTTTATATTCTCCAGTTAAGATTTCTCCTAATAATTTTTCATTATCTCCATTACCATAAGCAGATGCAGTATCTATGAAATTAACTCCATTGTCAATGACATAATGGATTAATTCTTTACATTTTTCACGGTCAAATTTTCCATTTTTCTTTGGAAGTCTCATAGCTCCAAATCCAATTGGTGAAACTTTATCTCCAGTTTTTTTAATTAATCGATTCTCCATAGTTTTTTTACCTTTTTATTATTTCTAATTATTTATATTCTATTTCTATTATTTTATTTTTTCTTATTTAATATACCCTTTTATTTAGAAAGTTATATTAAATAATATTTTAATATTTAAATATGATAACATTAATCTTGGTGATATTATGAAGGATATTTTTGATGAATGTCAATTCGGATCCCTTAAATTAAAAAGTAGAGTTATAAGAACAGGTATTTGGGAGACTCAAAACACTGAAGGTGGGTTTTTATCTAATGAAGTATTTGATAGATATGAAAGTATAGCTAAAGTGGTGTTGGAGCTATCATTTCTGAAATGTTTGCATTAGATAAAAGAGATAGATTTTTTGATTATTCTACTAATATGAATTATAGGGGTTTTATTAAGGATTATAAAGAAATTACTGATTTAGTTCATAAATATAATGTTCCTATTTTAGGACAATTATCCTTTTTCTATTATAATGATGGTTTAGAACATAAAATAGAACCAAATGATATATCAAAAGAAGGTATTAGAAGATTACAAGCTGATATAATTATGGCTGCTAAAAAATTTTCATTTGCTGGTTTTGATGGTATTCAATTAAATTGTGGTAATAACTTCTATTTAGCAAGATTTATAAATCCATTTTTCAATGAAAGAGATGATGAATATGGTGGAAATACAGAAAATCGTTGTAGAATGATTTGTGAAGTTATTAAATTCATTAAAGCTAATTTTAATTTACATGTAAATTATAAAGTTAATCCTAGGGATGTAAGAAAAGGTGGAATGACTCCTGAAGAGACTATTGAAATATGTAAATTATTTAAAGCTGCTGGTGCAGATAGTATTCAAGTTACTGCACGTACTATATCTTTTGCTAATGGTGAAATTGGATCACATCCATTTATTGATTTTGCAGATAAATTAATTGAAGAAGTTGATATTCCTGTAATATTAGGTGGAACTTTAAGGGATATGAAAACTATGAATAATATATTAAATTCTTCTAAAGTTGAATTCATGTCTATGTCAAAACCATTTGTTGCTCAAAAAGATTTCTTATCTCAATGGAAAACAGATAGAGAGGGTGTATCTATTTGTCAAAGTTGTAATAACTGTTATAGTAAAAAAACTAGTCTTTGTTTTAAGTATGAATAACTTTTATTCATATTTCTTTTTTTATTAATTGCTAATTTTTAAATATTATATTATATATATCTATTGATATGACAAAAATTATATTAGGTCTACCAAAAGGTAGTTTAAACAACGTTAATAGAGGTAATACTTATCAATTATTCGTTGATGCAGGTTATGAAGTAAGAGGATATGAACCTGGTAATGAATCTTATGAAATTGATATTTTAAATGATGATGATATTATAGCATTTTTAACACGTCCACAAAGTACTCCTGTTGAACTAAGTAGGGTATGGTAGATATTTCTATTGTTGGAGAAGATTGGATTAAAGAAGAATCTGTTTTAAGAGATACTCACACTGTTAAAATTAGAGATTTAAATCATGGAAAAAACTCGTTTAATAGTAGCACTTCCTAATGATGCTCCATATGAAGATTTAACTGATTTCTTCTTAAAAAATAAAGAAAGAGATACTCCAATCTTAATATTCACTGAATACCCAAATTTAACTAGAAAATTTATTATGGAAAATCCAGGTTATCAAGAACTTTTCGGAGATTCAGTTCCTTTTGTACAAGTAAGAGGTTTAACTGATGGAGATAATGAAAAAGTTCAAGTAATTAACTCTGATGGTGCAACTGAAGTATACATTGCTAAAGGTGCAGATTTAATTGTAGATAATACTCAAACTGGATCTAGTTTAAGAAAAGCTGGATTAAAAGAACTTGAAACTATTTTACATTCTTCAGCAGGATTATATGCTGGTGTAAGTTGTACTGGTGAAAAATTAGAAAAAGCTAAAATGATTTACAAACAACTTTTAGGTGCAATAACTGCTAAGAATTACTTTGATGTTAAATTTAATATAGCTAATGAAAAAATAGAAGAAGTTAGTAAATTTTTAGTTGAAAATAAACTTTGTGCAGATGAACCAACTATTACTAAAGGTTCTAATTATTCACAAATTAATGTTTTAATTCCAAAAAGTAAATTCCCTGAAATGGTAGATTCTATTCAAGGGTTTAATGCAACTTCAATTATTAGAAATGATTTAAAACAGTTAATTAAATAATGTTTAAATTTTTATTTAATTTTCTAAACATATGTGAGGATTAATTATTAATATTTAAATATAATTATTTATAAAAATTATATTGGTGAGGGATAATGTTAACATCAGTTCAAAAAGAGATTTTACAAACACTTATTAATTTATATCAATCTTCAGAAGGTAAATCAATTAAAGGGGAAGATATTGCAGAAGTTATGAGAAGAAATCCAGGTACTATTCGTAATCAAATGCAATCTCTTAGAAGTTTATCTTTAGTTAAAGGTGTTCCTGGTCCTAGAGGAGGATATAAACCTACTGTAGAGGCATATCATTCATTAAATATTTCAGTTTCTGATAATGATTCAAAAGTTCCTATATATAAAAATGAAACTAAATTAGAAGATGTCTCTGTTGCTAGAATTGAATTTACTAGTGTTCCTCGACCAACAGCATGTGAAGCAGCTATTAAAGTTTTAGGAAGTATTAAAGATTTAAAATTAGGTGATGAAGTACGTATCGGACCTACACCTGTAAATAACTTAGGAGTTATGGGTACTATTGTAGGTAGAGATGATATGGATAATATTTTACTTATAGATACTAAAACAATTAGAAGTATTCCTAAAAAGACTGTAGGTGAAATTGCTACTAAAGATGTAATTTTCTTAAAACCAGAAAATTCTATAGAAGAAGCTGCTAAAGTTTTAGCTGATAATACTATTGATGGTGCTCCGGTTATTGATGGTGGTGACATCATTGGTATGTTTACTGTTTCTGATATTGTTAAAGCATTAGCATTAAATCAATATGGCTTTAAAGTTAAAGAATTGATGTCTAGTGATATTGTATTTGTTGATGAAGATACTAAAATAGCTAATGCTATTAACCTTATGTTTGAGAAAGGAATAGGAAGATTAATAGTTTCTGATAAAAACGATGACTTTTTAGGTATTGTTACTAGAACTGATTTAATTGAAAGTATTACTAATTTAGAAGAAATTCCTATTATTACAAATTAAGTGATTTGATGAAAGTTAATCAAATTCAAATTAAAGAAAATATGACTGTTAGTGAGTTACTTGTTCAATTTGAAAATTCGGGTGTTTTAGGTTCTGGTAGAGTTTCACGAGCATGTAATTTACTTTCTGACATGATTATAGATGAAGATATGAATGTTTTCATGAGTCTTGGGGGGCCAATGGTTCCAGGAGGTATGAGAAAGATTATATCTTCTATGATTAAAGAAAAACAAGTTAATGTACTTATTTCTAGTGGTGCTAATATCACACATGATTTGCTTGAAGCTTTTGGTGGTCGACATTATAAAGATTTAGGTAATGATGATGAAGCTTTGAATGCAGAAGGAATTGGTAGAATAGCTGATGTATATACTCAATCTGATGATTTTGTAGTCTTTGAAACTGAAATAACTAATATTTTTGAAGATATAGCTTCTAGATTTAAAGTCATTTCAATTCAAGAATTATTGTACGAAGTTGGGCTATTAATTGATGATGAAGATTCAATTCTTTATCAAGCTGCTAAAAATAAAACTCCAATTTTTGCTCCAGGTTTAATAGACAGTATGTTTGGATTACAATTATGGATATTTACTCAAGATCACGATTTTACTGTAGATGCTGTAAAAGATATGCATTATTTATCAGATATAGTATTTGATAGTGAAAAAGTTGGAGGAATACTTTTAGGTGGAGGTCTTCCTAAACATTATGCTCTTGCAAGTAATGTAATTAAAGGAGGATTGGATGCAGCTATCCAAATTACTATGGATCGTCCAGAATCTGGTAGTTTAAGCGGTGCTCCATTAGAAGAAGCTAAATCATGGGCAAAAGCAAAATGTGGTTCTAATTTAGCAACTGTAATTGGTGATGTAACATTCATTTTCCCATTAATCTATGCTGCAGCATTAGATAAAATTAGGGAGGATTAAATGTCCATAACTCTAGCAGTATCTTATTTTTTATCCGGATTTTTCATGAAAACATCTGATGATGCATTTGATGAAAAAAAGAATGTATCAGTGGCTTGTTTATTAGGAGTAATCTGTGGTGTATTTGCAGGTTATGCAACAATTGTAAATGCTGATGCTTGTGTTATTTTCATAGCTATTTTAATTGGTAATGTCTTTGCTTTTAAAGTAGATGGAGTTCATCATATTATTACTTTGGCTGTTTTTGCTATTATTTGTTTAATTTTTGGTATTCCGCCAGTTAATTTCATAGCTTTAATTGTATGTATTATAACTGCTTTATTAGATGAATTAGCCCATGAAAGAATTATTCTTTATACTAAAAACATATACATAAATTTATTCTTTGAATATAGATGTTTAATGAAAGTTGCAGTTCTATTTTTAGGAATATTTGGTTTATTTGATATTCGGACTTTTCTTTACTTCATATTATTTGAAGTAAGCTATGAATTTGCAGGATATATTAATAAATTAAATCAATAAAATCATTTAAAGCTTTTTTAGGATCTTCTGCTTCATAAATAGAACGTCCTATAATAGCTCCATTTGATATATTTAAAATTTTTCTAACATTTCCTCCTTGTTTTCCAACACCTGGAGATATTATACAAGCTTCAGAGCCAACAATTTCTCTAATTTCTTTTAATCTATTAATTCTAGTTGCTGGTGCAACATAGTTTTTAATTCCCATTTCACGTCCCATTCTTGCAATTTCATCTGCATTTGCTTGTAAAAATTTACGAGCTCCTGGATGTGACATTTCAGTTAATAAAAATAGTTCTTTATTGTGATTGTTTGCTGAATCTAAACATGCTTGAACAGAATCAGGACCTACAAATCCATGACAAATTATTGCATCTGCTCCAGATTCGAAAGTGACATCACAAATTTTTGAATTAGTAGCATCTATATCTGCTACTTTAAAATCACAGATTATATTAAAATCAAATTCTTTTTTTAAGGTTGTAACAGCGTTTAATCCTTCTGCTAATGTTAAAGGATAACCTATTTTAATTGTATTTAATTTATCGGATATTTGTTCACATAATTTAATTGAATCTTCTAAATTCATTAAATCTAATGCTAAAATAATTTTGTTTTCTATTTTCATATTAATCATTAATTTTTAAATAAAGTATAAATTACTGTTTAAAAACTCAGGGTCACTAGTAACGTCTATTCCCATAGCTTTTAAATCTTGTTCATCTTTATTATTCAATATTGCAGTTGAATGTGCTTTACATAATCTTAATTCTTTAAGTTTAGTTTCAGCTAATAATGCAGTTTCATCAGATGTAGCAGAAATAGCAAGGGATGCTAAAATATCTTCTACACTTAAACTAGCTTTTTCTTGTCCTAATGTTTCAGTTTTAAGTTGTTCCATAGCTTCAAATACTTCAGGAGCAATTAAAGGAGTTTCATCATCAATATTAGCAATATATTTAATAGCATTTAAGATTGCAGCACCTGCAGCAACCATTTTATCAGAACTTTTTCCAGTAATAAATGTTCCATCTGATAGTTCGATAGCAAAACCATCAAGGTTTTCATTTCCTGTTTCTTCTTGTTTAACTTTAATATAGTCTCTTGCAGCTATTACACATTTTCTATCTTCTACTTTAGCTCCAATTTCTTTCATTAAAAGTTCGCTACGTTCTAATGATTCTAAGGATATTTTTCCTTTTTTATAATCACATTCAGCTATTAAAAATCTTCTAATGATTTCCTGAATTGCTGCTTCTCTACAGACTTCATCATCTATTATACTAAAACCTGCTCTATTAACCCCCATATCTGTTGGAGATAAATATTCTGATTTTCCTGTAATTTTTTCAATAATTCTTTTTACTACAGGGAAAACTTCTAAATCTCTATTATAATTAACAGCTAATTCATTATAAGCATCAAGATGGAAGTTATCTATCATATTAACATCTTTTAAATCTGCGGTAGCTGCTTCGTAAGCAATATTTACTGGATGTTTTAATGGAATACTCCAGATTGGGAATGTTTCGAATTTAGCATATCTAACGGTTCTTCCTAATTTATATTCATGGTATAATTGTGAAAGACAAGTTGCTAGTTTACCACTTCCTCCTCCAGGTCCGGTTATTACTACTAAAGGTTTTGTTACTTCAATATATGGATTTGCACCATATCCTTCATCACTTACAATGGTTTCTACATCAGTTGGATATCCTTTTGTAAAGAAATGCTTGTATACTCTGATTCCTCTACGTTCTAATTTATTAATAAATATTTCAACTGCTGGAGATTCTTCGTATCTAGTAACTACTACACTGTTTATTGAGAGATTAAATTTTCTGAAGGTGTCTATTAAACGCATAATTTCTAAATCGTATGTTATTCCAAAATCTTGACGAGTTTTATTACTAATTATATCTCCTGAGTAAATGCACGGAATAATTTCTGCATAATCACTCATTTTTTCTAGGAGTTTAATTTTAGCATTTTCATCAAAACCAGGCAATACTCTCATTGCATGTTTATCATGAACGAGTTTACCTCCGAATTCTAAATAAAGTCTTTCACTTTTTCCTTCATTTATTCTTTTAAGGATATGTTCAGACTGCTCTTCAATATATTTTTCTGGGTTAAAACCTTGTTTCATAGTAATCATTTTCCATTAAAGTAATACCTCTAATATATATTTATTTTTTATTTATTAAAATTTTTGAAAATTGATTTTATTATATAAATAAATATATTTTATATATTAAAAGTAACATATTTTTTATTGTTGGTGAAGATATGAGAATAGGAATTTGCGATACTACATTTGCTCGTGTTGATATGGGTGCTGCAGTAATTGATGAATTAAAAAATAATGCTACAGACTTAAAGATAATTAGACAGACCGTTCCAGGAATAAAAGATTTACCTGTTACAGCTAAAATTCTCATTGAAGAAGAAGATTGCGAAATTGTAATGGCTTTAGGAATGCCTGGGCCAATGAGAAAAGATAAAGTTTGTGCTCATGAAGCTTCTACTGGACTTATTCAAGCTCAGCTCATGACAAATAAACACATTTTAGAGGTTTTTGTTCATGAGGATGAAGAAGAAGATCTTAAAGAACTTAAAATATTAGCTGAAAATAGGGCTCGTCAACATGCACAGAATCTTATTAAAATGATGTTTAAACCAAAAGTTATGCGTCGTGAAGCAGGACAAGGTAAACGTGAAGGTAAAGAAGACGTTGGACCATTATAATTTTTTTATTTTAGGAGTAATAATATGAATATTTCAAAAGAGGATAAAAAAGACACATATATTATTATTCCAGCTTATAATGAAGAAACTAGAATTAAGCCTGTAGTTACAGAAATAGCTAATTTAGGTTATAATATGGTAATTATAAATGATGGGTCTTCTGATAATACTTTACAAATATTAAAAGATGTTAAAAAAGAATTTCCATCTCAAATTCATATTTATTCTCATGTTATTAACAGAGGTGTTGGTCTTGCAATGCAAACAGGGTTTGCTGCTGTTTTGAAATATAATCCAAAATATATTGTCAATATTGATGCTGATGGTCAACATGATGTTAAAGATATTGAAAAAGTTTTAGAGCCTTTAACTAGTGGTCGTGTTGATGCTGTTATTGGAGCACGTCCTTTAGAGGATATGCCCTTTTCCAAAAACTTTGCAAATACTGTAATGAATATATTAACTCGTATATTTTATAATGCAGATGTAAGTGACTCTCAAACTGGTTTTAGAGCTTTAACTATTGATGCATTAAATAAAATTGATATTAATGCACATGGTTATTTAATCTCATCTGAATTTATTCGTGAAATTCATGATAATGATATTTCATTTGAAGAGGTTGAAATAAAAACAATATATAATCCTGAAACCCAACATAAAGGAACTAATTTCAAAGTAGGGATTAAAATAATGATAACTATGATGAGACATAGATTGTTTGATTAAAGGTGTAAAAATGTTTGTTTATTCTTACTTATTTACAATTGTGGCTATTTTAGTATTGATTTATGCAATTATTAGATATAAGATGCATAGAATTTCTTTATCAAGTGCAATAGTTTTATCTGTAGCTATGCTCTTTATGATATTGTTTTCAATATTTCCAGATGCAAGTGGTCTTTTTGCTAAGTTATTAGGTATCTCTCGTGGGCTTGATTTTGTATTTATAGCAGCCATTGTTGTTTTATTGTTTATTATTGCAAAATTATACTTTATTATTGAGGATTTACAAAGAAATCTTGATGAAGTAGTTAAAATAACTGCTTTAAATAATGAAGTTGATGAATAATTATTTTTTTAAATTGAGGAATTTAATGATATATTTTAGAGGATGTACTGCACGTGAAAGAGAATCTTCAATTGCTAAGGCTACTGAAGAATTATTAAACTTAGCAAATGTGGATTATCATATTTTAGATAATGAAAACTGTTGTGGTTCAGTTCTTTTAAGAACTGGATTTATTAAAGAAGCTAAAGAACAAATTAATAAAAATACTGCTTTACTTAAAGATGAAACTATCTTAACTTCTTGTGCAGGTTGTTATAAAACTCTTAGTGAAGATTATGAAGGTTTAGAGGTTATTCATATCTCTCAACTTTTAGATTCTTTAATAAAAGAGGGTAAATTAAATTTAAATAAAACTAATTTAGATGTTACTTATCATGATTCTTGTCATTTATCTAGACATTGTGGTATTGTTGAAGAACCTCGTAATGTAATTAAAAAAGTAGCTAATTTAATTGAAATGGATAATATTAAAGATAAAGGATTATGTTGTGGTGCTGGTGGTGGAGTAAAATCGGCTTTTCCAGAAATTGCTAACGTTTTAGCTGAAAATAGATTGGAAGAAGCTAAAAGTACCAATGCAGAACTATTAATTACTGCTTGTCCATTTTGTAAATTAAACTTAAAAAATGAAGATTTAGATGTTTTAGATTTAACTGAATTTTTAATTAAATATGGTGATAATTATGAATCAAAATGAATTAGAGATTATGAGGAATTCATTTAAAACTGTTAAATCACGTTCTGATCAGTTAAAATCTTCACCTAAAGTTAAAAAACTTCAAAAAAAAGTTCAAGAATTTAAAAAAGAATCTATTGAAAATAATAAAGAACTAAAAGAATTAGCTATACAAACATTTACTTCTAATGGATTTGAAGTTTTATTAGCTAAAAATAATCAAGAAGCTTGTAATTTGATTTATGATTTAATTAAAAATAATTATAATAAAAAGATTGCTAAAGCTAAATCTAATACATTAGGTGAAATTAATTTTAAAAAGTTTATATCTCAGAAAGGTTTTGAAGTTATTGAAACAGATTTAGGAGATAGGATATTACAACTTAAAGAGAATGATAATAAACCTGTTCATCCAACAGGACCTGCATCTCATTTGGATGTTAAAGCGATTGCTAATATTATCAATAAAGCAAAAGATACTAATCTTCCACCTGAACATCATAAAATTTTAGAATATGTTCGAGATGAGGTGCTTTCTGAAATTTCTACATCTGAAATAGGTATTTCTGGTGCAAATGTATTAGCAGCTGAAGAAGGTTCAGCAGTTATAGTTCACAATGAGGGAAATGTATCTCTTGTTGCCTCTAAAAAATTACATATTATTGTTGCAGGTATTGATAAAATTGTTCCTACAATTGAGGATGCAATATCTCTTGTAAAATTAGAAACCGTCTTTGCTACAGGTAAATTTGTTACTAGTTATATTAATGTTATTTCAGGACCTTCAAAAACAGCTGATATTGAGAAAAAATTACTTAAAGATATGTATGGAGCACATAGAATAGTTCTTATTTTATTGGATAATGGTAGATCTGATGCATTAGATGAATGTTTGTGGTGCATTGGATGTGGAAATTGTTTAATACATTGCCCAGTATATAATGCTGTAGGAAATGAATTTGGTTTTAATAACTATTTAGGTGGTCGTGGAGTAGCTATGAGTAAATTCATTGAAGATGAAGAGACTAGCTATAATTCTGGATTATATATGTGTACTTTATGTGGTTTATGTACTTTAAATTGTCCAACATCAATTCCAACTAATGAATTAATTGAAAATATTCGTAAATCCTCTACTGAGGCGGGGTTTTATCCTAAAGTTCATGAAAAAATAAGTAAAAATGTTGTAGATAATAATTCACCATATTAATTTTTTTATTTAATAAATACCTTTTTATAATGATTTATAACATATATATACATAATTGATAATTTTTATATAAATTATACAATATGAGGAATAAGTATGAATAAAAGTGATTTAACTAGAGATTACAATATGTTAAAAGGACCACTCGCTAGCTTAGGTTATGACTGGTGGTGGCATTCTTTAACAGGATACAACAGGAAAACAGGTGAAGCAAGACAGTTTTTTATTGAATACTTTATCTGTAATCCTGCTTTAGCTGAAGATGAACCAACTTTGGGTCAACTTCCTGCTAATAAACAAGCTGGTAAAAAACCATCCTACTTTATGATGAAAGTAGGTGCATGGGGAAAAGACAAAAAACAAGTACATATCTTCTACTCAATGAAAGATTTCCATTGTCCTGATAATGAATTAAATATTACTGTAGGGCCATGTTCTTTAACTGAAACTCATATGAAAGGAGTTTGTAAAGTAACTGAACAAGAAGCACGTGATCATCCTGAATACATGTGTGATGCAGGTGATTTTAAATGGGATATTGAAATTGATAAACAAATTTCTTTCAATGTAGGTTATGGTGCAAATGCATTATTTAGGAAATTAAATGCTTTTAATATGTTTTGGCATGCAGAAGGAATTAAAACAATGTATAAAGGAACCATTGAATGTGATGGGGAAATTTATGATATAATTCCTGAAAAATCATATGGTTATTCTGATAAAAATTGGGGTAAAGATTTTACTAGTCCTTGGTTATGGATTTCCAGTTGTAATATAACAAGTTTAATTTCTGGTAAAAAACTTGAAAATTCTGCTTTTGAAGCTGGTGGAGGAAAACCAATTGCTTTTGGAATTAAAATTCCTCGTAAATTACTCATTGGATTCTATTATGAAGGTAAAATGTATGAATATAACTTTGCAAGGTTTTGGAACAATGTAAAAATTGATTTCGACTTTGAAGAAGGAGATGAATTAAATACTTGGCATGTAAATGCAAGTAACTGGAATAGTAGAATGGAATTAGTTTTATATTGTAAAACTGATGAAATGTTACATATTAATTACGAAGCTCCTGATGGTGCTAAAAATCATAATCGTTTATGGAATGGTGGCAACGGTTATGGTGAAATCAAATTATTCAAGAAAAACGGTGAACTTATAGACCATGTTAAAATCGAAAATACTGGTTGTGAGTTTGGTTTGTACGATGGTGAAACAGAATGAATATTACTGGATTAGATATTGGCTTAATCGCATTAGTATACTTCTATGTAGTTGTAATATTCATTGTTGCTGAAAAATTATTAAAAGATAGGCCTACATTAAGTAGAAAATTCGTCCATATTATGGTCGGAAACATGATTTTTGTAATGCCTTTCTTTTCCGAAGCACTTGTAATGATTCTATTTATTACATTACCTGCTACAATAGCAGTATTCTTCTTAACTGAATATTCACCAATTAAGATTGAAAATACTGTTACTGATGCAGGACATGCTTTAGGATTATTCTATTATGCACTTGTTTGGACTATTTTACTTGTCATATTTGGTGTATTCTCTAAGAACCTTTGGGTTGTTGCTTTAGGTGTAGGTGCACTTGTATATGGTGATGGATTCGCTTCATTAATCGGTGCTAAATTTGGTAGGATTAAATACAAAATTTCTGGTGGAGAAAAATCATTAGAAGGTTCTCTTTCCATGTTTGTGGTTGTAGCTGTTATGAGTGTATTTATTTGGATGTTTTATGTTGCAATTGGATATCCAGGTATTCCTAAATTTAACTTTACAGCAATATTAGTTATTTCAGCATTAGCAGCTATTGTAGAAGCAGTTTCACCTGGTGGAATAGATAATGTATCTGTTTCAGGTATTACTGCTGTTGCATATTATGTTTTAGCTTTAATCTAAAACATCTCTTTTTTCTTTTTTTATAAAAGGTGAAATAATGTCTATTAATATTAATGAGATTAAGAATTTTATTTCTAATAATCAAGAAGAATATATCAAATTACAATCTATTTTAACTTCAGAAGTAGCGCTTGCTCCTGAACATGGAGGAGATGGTGAACTTAAAAAATGTATTAAACTTACTAATTTTTTAAAAGAGCATGGTTTTAGTAATTTAGAAAGAATTGATATTCCTGATGGCCGTGTTTCAAGTAAAATAAGACCAAATTTAATAGTTACTATTGAAGGAGAAGAAGATGATTATTCTATATGGATAATTTCTCATATGGATATTGTACCTGATGGAAATTTAGAGTTATGGGATAGTGATCCATTTCAAGTAATTCAAAAGGATGGAAAATTATTTGGTCGTGGTGTAGAAGATAATCAACAAGGTATTCTATCTTCATTTGCTACTGCTTGGGCATATATTTCTTTAGGAATTAAACCTAAACATACATTGAAACTTTTATTTGTTTCTGATGAAGAAAATGGTAGTGAGAAGGGTATGATATGGCTTTTAAATAATACAGATATCTTTAAAAAGGAAGATTTAATCTTAATTCCTGATGGTGGGGATTCTCTTGGTGAAACAATATCAATTGCTGAAAAATCTATAATTTGGTTAGAATTTAATGTATTTGGTAAACAAGGACATGCTTCAATTCCTCATGTAGGTATTAATGCATGTTTTGCTGCTAGTCATCTTATAATAAGATTAAATCAAGAATTATGTTCACATTTTAATAAGGAAAATGAATTGTTTTCCCCTAAATTTTCTACTTTTGAACCTACTATGCGTAAAAATAATGTTGAAGGGATAAATATTATTTCTGGTAAAGATACTTTTTACTTTGATTGTAGAATTTTACCTGAATATTCACCAAATGATGTTTTAGACCTCGTTAATGAGATTTGTAATTCATTTGAAGAAGAGTTTTCAGTTAAAGTTACATATGATATTAAAATGCTTGTTGAATCTCCATCAACAGATAAGAATAGTTTGATTGTTAAATTGTTATCACAGTCTCTTAAAGAAGTTCACGGGATTGATTCTAAATTAATAGGAATGTCTGGTGGAACAGTAGCTTCAGATTTTCGTAAAAGAGGTTTTAATCCTGTAGTATGGGCTACTGTTGATGCTACTGCACATAGTCCAAATGAATATTGTGTTATTAACAATATTGTTAAAGATGCTCAAACTATTGCTGTATTAATTAGTAAATAACCTTAAATTTTATTAAATTCTATTTTTTTGCATATATTTATTAATAAAGAAAAAGTAAAATAAACATATTATATTTAAATATATTATTAAGAATTTTATTGGAGGAATCATATGCTTCTATTAATAAGTCCTATAAATCATGAAGAAGCTCTTGAATCTATTAAAGGTGGAGCAGATATTGTTGATGTGAAAAATCCTAAAGAAGGTTCTTTAGGTGCTAATTTCCCTTGGGTAATTAAAGAAATTAGGGAACTTACTCCTGAAGATAAACTTGTAAGTGCTACTTTAGGGGATGTACCTTATAAACCAGGTACTGTTTCACTTGCAGCAATGGGTGCTCATGTTTGTGGAGCAGATTACATTAAAGTAGGATTATATGGAACAAAAAATTATGAAGAAGCAGTTGAAGTAATGGAAAATGTAGTAAAAACAATTCAAAGTCAAAGTGAGGATACAATTGTTGTAGCAGCAGGTTATGCTGATGCAGAACGTGTTGGTGCTGTAGGACCTATGGAAATTCCAAAAATAGCTAAAGATGCTGGTTGTGATTTAGCGATGTTAGATACTGCTGTTAAAGATGGAAAAACTTTATTCGATTATTTAAGTATTGAAGATTTAGAACAATTTGTTAAAGAAGCTCAAAGTTATGGGTTATTAACTGCTCTTGCAGGGTCTATTAAAAAAGATCAATTAAAACTTTTAGCTGATATTGGTTGTGATGTTGTAGGTATTAGAGGAGCTGCTTGTGTTGGAGGAGACCGTAATACTGGTAAGATTCATCACACTGCAGTTGCTGAGCTAAAAGAATTATGTGATTCTTTCAAAAATTAAGTTTATGGTGTAACAATGTTTTCAAAAAAAGTACAAGAAGCTCCGTTAGCTTTTACATTTGACGATTTCTTACTTGCTCCTAATGCAAGCTATGTCGAAGCTAAGAATGTTAAAACAAACGTTTCATTAGGAAAAGGTATTAATCTGTCTATTCCAATTATCAGTGCAGCTATGGATACTGTAACTGAAGCTGAATTAGCTATTGCAATGGCTCAAGAAGGTGGTATTGGAGTAATTCACAGAAATTTATCTCAAGAACAACAAGTAGCAGAAGTTAAAAAGGTTAAATCTGCTCAAGAATTAACTATTCGTGATGTTGTAACTATTAATCCTGATTCCACTATTAAAGAAGTTTGCGATATAATGCAAAATGAATCTATTAGTGGTCTTCCTGTAATGGATAATGATGAAATTATTGGAATTATTTCAAAAAGAGATATTAATCCTGTTATCAAATCTGGCGAAGAAAAATTTGTTAAAGATATAATGACTTCTGAAGTAGTAACTATTGAAGAACCAATCACTGCTGAAGAAGCTTTAAATATTGCTTATGAAAATAAAGTAGAAAGACTTCCTGTACTTCGTGATGGAAAACTTGTTGGAATTATTACCATTAAAGATATTTTAAACAGAGATAAACATCCTAATGCTGCTCGTGATGCTAAAGGTAACTATTTAGTTGCTGCAGCAGTTGGTCCATTTGATTTGGATAGAGCAATGGCTCTTGATCAAGCTGGAGCAGATATTATTTCTGTTGATTGTGCTCATGCACATAATATGAATGTAGTTGACTTTACTGAAACTATTAAAGATAATATAGATGCACATCTTTGTGTTGGAAATATTGCAACTAAAGAAGCTGCAGAAGATTTAATATCTAAAGGAGTAGATGGATTAAAAGTAGGTATTGGTCCTGGATCCATTTGTACTACTCGTATTGTAGCAGGTGTAGGTGTTCCACAACTTACAGCTATATCACAAGTTGCTGATGCAGCAGCTGATTATGATGTTCCTGTTATTGCAGATGGTGGAATTAAATTCTCTGGAGATATTGCTAAAGCTATTGGTGCTGGTGCAGATGCTGTTATGTTAGGTAATTTACTTGCAGCTAGTTATGAAGCTCCTGGTGATGTTGTTGTAATGAATGGTAAAAAATACAAACAATATCGTGGAATGGGTTCTATTGGTGCAATGACTGGTGGAGCTGGTGGAGCAGCTGATAGATACTTCCAAGAATCTAAGATGAAACACACTAAATTAGTTGCAGAAGGAATTGAAGGTGCTGTTCCTTATAAAGGAACTATTGCTGAGATTTTATTCCAACTTTTAGGTGGTTTAAAAGCATCTATGGGATACTGTGGTTCTAAAGATATTAAAGAAATGCAACAAAAAGCTAGATTTGTTAGAATCACTTCAAGTGGAATTAAAGAATCTCACCCACATGATTTATTAATTACTAATGAAAGTCCTAACTATCCAACCCATGATTAGTTGGATATTTGGGTTTTTTCTTTAATTTGACTTAAAAAAACATTAAATTTATATATATTGAAAATATATATTATTACATTAGTTAATTTTATGATTATATAAATTTAATTTATTTATGTTTATCGGAGGATTATAAATGGCAAGAACTAAAAAAGTAGGAATTACAGGTAGATTTGGTGCTAGATACGGAAGAAAAGCTAAAAGATCTGTAAAAATTATTGAAGAAAATATGAAAAAAGATTACATTTGTCCTAAATGTGATAGACCTTTTGTTAAAAGAGAAGCTGCAGGAATTTGGAAATGCAGAAAATGCGGTGCAGTATTCACTGGTGGAGCATTCATTCCTCAAACTCCTATGGGTAAATCAGCAGCTCGTAACATTAGGCATGCTAATGTTGGGGGAGAATAATTGTATAAATGCCCTAAATGTGGTGCTGAAATAGACCACAAAAGATACAAAGAAAATAAATGTCCTGAATGTAGATACAGGATTTTATTTAAAAATGTACCAGAAACTACTAGAATAATTAAAGCTAGATAATTATTCTGTTTCTATTTTCTTTTTATTGATTTTTTATGTTAATTTCAACAAGCAGAAAACCTTCTCAAAAAACTAGAAGTTTCTGTAAAAATCTATCTCATGCTTTAGGTACTAATTATGTAAATCGTGGGAAAATGAATATGCGTGAGCTTCTTTTAAAAGCTCTTGAATTAGATGAAGTTAACATAGCAGTTGTTAATCAGATTAAAGGTAATCCTAGTAAGATTACTTTTTTCTCTAACAAAGGCGAAGAACTTTTAACTATTTTAATTACTGTTTCAATTTCAACTACTAGATTAAATATCCAACCTAGTAAATTAAAACTTGTTTCTAAAGTAGATGAGTTAGATGTTTTATCAAATATTCTTAATATTGAACTTAAAGCTACAGCTAGTGAAAATTATATTCTTATAAGTTCAATTGATGATGAGAACTATTTAGCTAAAATTAACTTTATCAACAAGTTTGGTGAAAAAACTGATTTACAAATATATGTTAGAAAGATTTTATGATAATTGAAACACCATTAGAAAAAGTTACAAGTCAAATCGTTATAGATTTTGAAGATGAAGATCAAGCTAAGATTATTTATGATGCTATACTTTTAGAATTTGACACTGCTCCTGATTATCGTTCATCAATGACTTTAAAATTAGATAAAACAAAGTTAATTATTGATATTGATGCAGAAGACTCAACTTCTTTTAGGGCTTCACTAAATTCTGCTATAAAATGGATTAATTTATCCTTAGAAATAAATAATCTATTATAAAATTTAAATATAATTAATTACAGATTATATTTATTAATAAAATTTAAAGGTGATATAATGGAAATACCAGAAAATATTCAACATCAATTAGATCAATTTCAACAATTACAACAACAAGCTCAAGCTGTTACTATTCAAAAACAAAATGTAGAAGTTCAACTTCAAGAAACTAAAAATGCAGTAGAAGAACTTAAAAAATCTGATGAAGGTACTGAAGTTTTCAAAACTGCTGGAACTTTACTTATTAAAGTAAATCATGCTGATATCTTAGAAGAAATGGAAGAAAAAGTTGAAACATTAACTTTAAGACTTCAAACTATGACTCGTCAAGAAGAAAGAGTTGTTAAAAAACTTCAAGAAATGCAAGCTACTATTGAAGCTGCAATGAAAGGAGCAATGGCTCCTCAATAATTCTATTTTATAGATTTTTATGTCAAAACTTAAAAAATTAACATCTGAAGATTTATCTAACATTTCAGATTTCTTTGGTGAAACATTAGAACGTGAAATTTCTAAAAAAGTCACAATTAAAGAATTAGATGATATCGAAATGAATTTTGAAGTTAATTATGAAGATGAACAACTAGATGTAGATGTTGATTTAGATTTAAGTTTTGATTTACTTTCTGATATAGATTCTGAGTTATTAAATTCAGCTATTGATGAAACCTATTTAAAATTAGATTCTTTCATTGATGAAAATTACAGAATCTAACTTTTTACTATTTTTTTAAAAACTTTTATTAATTTATAACATATATTTTATATTATGTTAACAAAAGTCCCTGTATTAGATTTAAAAAATGGAATTGCTGTAAGTGGTAAATCTGGTTTTAGAGATACATATACTCCATTACAATCAATTTATGGATCTTCATCTAATCTTATTGAAATAGCTACTAATTTAAAGTTAAATAGTGCTAATGAAATTTATATTGCTGATTTAGATTTAATTGAATCAGTAGGGCATAATATAGACAAAATACAAATGGTTAACACCGTTTTACCTGTTATTTTTGATGGTGGAGTTAAAAATTTTGAATCTTTTAAATTTTTTATTCAATATGCATATAAGATAATTGTAGCTACAGAGACTTTAGAAAGTATAGATGAACTTAGAAAGATTTTTGATACATTTCCAAAAGAAAGAATTGTTGTAAGTGTGGATATTAAAGATAATGAACTTTTAAATAATAATTTAAATATGTGTTTGAAAGATTTTAAAGAAGTTTTAAGGGAGTTTGACCCAAATGAAATTATTCTTTTAGATGTATCTTCAGTTGGAACTAATAATGGTACAAATTATAAATTATTTAATGAATTCGAAGAATTTAGAGATAAATTAATTCTTGGTGGTGGAATTAATAGTGAGTCCATTAAAGAATTACCTTCATTAGGTATAAAAAAAGTTTTAATAGGTACTTCTCTTCACAATGGAGAAATAACTATATTATAAGAATAATCTTAAGAATATGAATGGGGAAATACAAGCGAATGCGAATAAAAAAATTCCTAAAATTAATTTACTTTTATCTTCATCCATTACTCCAGAAATTGTAAGGAGTACACCAAAAATTCCAAAAATTACAGGTATAATGTGTGAGAATATTGTTGTTCCTGTCATTGCCATTTATATCACTTATTAATTATTTTTTTTTCAATATATTTATAATTAACTTAAATTTAAATCA
>JAKSUH010000019.1 GCA_024413395.1 archaeon | reverse complement strand
CAAATGGTTTGTGTTGCTAATTTCTGTAAAGATTTAGTTCAAAGAGAAAAAACTGCAACTATCAGGGAAATGTATTATGTGTCTGAAGGTTGGGGTGTTGACTTTAAAACACAACAAGAATCTAACATTGTTGGGGAAGATTTAGAAGTATGTCTTGGAACTACAAGGGAAGAACTTGGATTAATGCCCGAAGAAGATGGTGCATCTGTTTATGGAGATATCACTTTATTAGATGGTGATGTTGAAGTCAATGCATTAAAATCAGGTAAATCAGGATATACTATTTCACCTACTATTGATGAAGTAGATTTCTTAGATTATAAAGTAGAAAGAGTTATTGCAGTGGAAACTATGGGGATGTTCCATAGGATGGTTCAAGAAAAAGCTTATGATAGGTTTAATACTTTAATTGTTGGGCTTAAAGGACAAGCAGCTCGTGCTACAAGAAGATTTATTAAAAGGGTAAATGAAGAATTAGATTTACCTGTATATATCTGTAACGACGGAGACCCTTGGGGATTCCACATTGCACAAGTAATTATTTCTGGAAGTGCAAAATTAGCTCACGTAAATCACGATTTAGCTACTCCAAATGCAAAATTTATTGGAGTAACTGCAAGTGATATTATTAATTATGAGTTACCAACTGATAAATTAAAAGATGTTGATGTAATGAGATTAAAAGAGCTTTCAAAAGACCCAAGGTATAGGGATGAGTTCTGGCAAACTGAAATTAAGAAAATGCTTAAAATCGGTAAAAAAGCAGAACAGCAATCCTTTGCAAAATATGGTCTCGAATATATTATCGATACCTACTTCCCAGCTAAATTGGAGGAGTATGAAGGATAATTTTATAGATTTTCCTTTTTTATATACTGATCTTATTAAAATTAAAATAGTAATTGGTGATAACATGACAACTAAAGAATTTAATGTTGTAGGCATGCATTGTAAATCTTGTGTTGCTGCAGTTGAACTTTCTTTAACTGATTTAGATGGAGTTAAAACTGCAAAAGCTGATTTGGATACAAATAAAGTTTTAATTGAATTAGATAATGATGTATCTGATGAAGATTTAATTGAAGCTATTAATGATGTTGTTTTGAAGTAGAATAATTATTCTACTTTTTATTTTTCAATTATTTTTTCAACTCTTTTATTAATTCTTGTTTTATAACTTTAACACATTCTTCTTCTACTTCTGAAAGTCTAAATGCATCTGTTGCAACTAAACATGCATTTTTAAGGATTTCAAATACAGGGATAGTGTCGATTACATCAATGCCTTTTGATTCCAATATTTTATTTACACACATTCCACTACATCCATTAACTGCAATAATTGGAAATCGTTTAAGCATTTCATTATTTGCTCCTTCGATATCTGCAGAAGTTGAACCCATACATATTGAAATTACATTTTCATTTTCTTTTCTAGCATCACCACATGCAACATGAGAAACAAGTCCATTTGGACTCATGCCATTGCATGGTGCTAGGGCTATTTTATCTACCATTTTATCATTTCCTATGTTATTTCCTTAAAGTTAAATTTAAATATATTTGTTTATACTAAAATTATTCTTTATAATTATCATCACACAATATCTACTTATAAATATTAAAGAAAAATTTTAAAAAAAATTAAAAAGTGAAGATTATTCAAAATCTTCTGGGTCGAAATCAATTCCATCTTTGAACTCAATAGGTTCTTCAGTTTCAATACCTACAACGGATTTGAATTCTTTTAATTTAAGTTCTTGTTGTTTATGTTCTAAAAATCCATAGACAGATTTATGTCTAGAACCATTAAGAATCATCTCAACAGCTTCTTTAGCTATCTGGATATTTTTTAAACCTCCAATTAATGAAACGGTTTTACCATAAATAGCCATATCTACTTCTGCCATATCCATAATGATTTCTCTGGTTTTACCATCTTTACCAATGATTCTACTTTTGTATCTTGTTAATGCTTTTTTGGATTTCCCAACAAACAAAGTTAACTTAATAATATCTAAATAAACATCATCATCAACTAATTTTAAAGCTACTTCTGGATTAAAACCTCTTGTAATAGCTTTAACAATGTGGTTTGCATTCCACACACCAAGAGGATTTTCCATGTTTTCTTTTGGTGAGATGTAAACTATTCCTTCTTCACTATTAATATCTAGGTAAGTTTCAGTCGCTTTTTCAATAGACCTTTTAACATCTCCTTTTTTACCAATTAATGCACCAATTCTATTTTGTGGAACTCTTAAATAATCAGTTTCTGGCATATTTTCACCTCATTTGAATTTTACATTTAACTGCTTAGATACTGCTTCAACACTTGTATCTACGCCTAATCTTTTATACTCATGAATTAAAGTTTTAATATCTCTTTCAAGGAGTTCTCTTGATATTGGATTGTCTTTAACAACAGATTGAGACACATCAATAATAACTGGATGTTCATTATAATTTAAAATATTATAATTTGATAAATCTCCATGAATAAGGTTTGCTTCATTAACAAATAATTTTAATTGATCTATTAATTCATTAAAGAATTCTTCGGGGTTTTTAGGAGGTTGATTTTTAACAGGTTGTGCAGGATTTCCATCTTCATCACCAATAAATTCAATTAATAAAACATTATTTGAAGCTACAATTGGTTTTGGAACTCTTACACCTGCATTATCTAATCTTTTAAGATTTTTAAACTCTTTCATAACCCAAGCATAGATTAATTGTCTTTTATTTTTGGTTTTAATATTAAATCGTGGATCACCATGAACATAATAATCCATTTTTTTAAAATCAGAGGTTGCTATTCTGTAAATTTTAACAGCAATGTAGGTATTTTCATCTGTTATACCTGTTAAAACATTTGCTTCTTTTCCAGTACTAATTGCACCATTTAAAACATCAATATGTCCATGATTAGCTAATTTATACAGAGTTTCAAGGGTTAATTTATCAAAGATTTCACTACTAACTTTCCTATCTTCACTATCTTTTTTGCGCTTTCGTGAAATTATTTTTTGTACTTCTGCATCTGCTTTAGCTATTTTTGAATCCATTAAAATCAGTTAATAAAAATAAAGAAAAAATTAGTTACATTTTAAGGTAACCTTTTCTTTCAAGCCAGTTAGATTCTGTTTTAGTGTATCTCCAAATTACATCTGCTTTTTCATCAGATTGGAAATCCCAAGGTTTTACTAAAATAACATCTCCTTCACGAATCCAAATACGTTTTTTCATTTTTCCAGGGATTCTAGTCATTCTAATAAATCCATCTGCACATCTGACTTTTAATTTTCCATGTCCTATAATTTGTTCAACTACTCCAGGTATTTCTCCTTTTTTAGGAGTCCTTACTCTTCTATATTCTTGTGTGTTCTGTTCTGGTTTTGACAAATACTCTCCTCCAAAGTTTTAAACTATTTATATATATCTATCGTTAATTATATATAAGTATTAATTTATTATAGAATTTAATTTCACAGAATTCTTTTTCTATAAATTAAATTTAAATTATTTATATTAAGAAAATTAATTTATAATTATATAAAATAATTTAATACGTAATATGGTGGCAATATGGAAATATGTAGTAAAACAATCCCTGATCAAAAATTAGCTATTATTAATTATAAAGGGCCAATCACTGATTTAGATATATTGGTTTCTAAATTAATGGGCTGGGTTGATTCTGAAGAAGTAGCAGTAGATGGTGAACCATTTATTATATATTACTCTCAAAGATATGCTGTTAATGAAGGCGATGCTGTATTTGATGTAGGAATTTCTATTTTAGATGATGATGCTGAAGAATCAGATATGGTTAGGGTTGTAGATTTAGTTTCTCATGAAGTTTTAAGTGGTAAACATATTGGAGATAATGAAACCATTGTGGAATCTTATGAAAAAATGGTTGAATATGCTGATGCAAATAACTTTGATGTAATTGGTTCTCCTAAAGAAATCTTAATTAAAAGTAAGTATAATGCTAATGAAGGTGAAGAATTTATTACAGAAATTCAATTACCTATTATTAAAATGTAGTGATTTGTGATGTCTGAAGAAGATTTTAAAAAAGCCTATGATTTTTTCTCTAAAGATACTGAAAAAAACATTAGAAAAATGAATTCTATTATTGATGCTAAACTTAAAGCCGTTGATAAAGAACTTAATGATTATCCTAGAAAAAATGGTAGGGATTTTTCAGAATCTTTTAACAGTATTTTTAAAGTACAGATGCAGACACTTAATGAAAGAGCAAAATTACGCGGTAAATTTAAATATTCTCCTTCTAAGCGTGATGATATTGCTAGAATGAGAGAAAAAGCTAGAAAATTAAGAAAATATTAAATAAAAAAAGTTTAGATGATTATTTAATCATCTATAAATATTTTTCAACTATTTCTTTAAAGGACTCAGCAATATATAGTCTTTGTTCTTGACTCATACCAAAAGTACTACATTTGAACCATTCGGTTTGTCCTTTTTTTATACCAACAATATTTCTATTTTTTAATTCTTCATATAAATAGAAACCTTTTCTTTGGTGTTTTAAACCAATTTTATGTAAAGTTGGAGTGTTGAATCTAACAAGGTCGTGTTCTGTAGGTCTAACTCCGATTTGTTGAATTCCATCAATTTCTTCTAATTTTGAAACGAATTCACGAGTTAATTTAACTTCTTCGTCCCAGTTATTTACTCTTTCAATAACATAAGGTAATGATGCCATTAAAGTAGCTATTGGAGCTCCTCTTGATGTACATCCTAATAATTCTATTTCTTTCTTTTCGTGTCTTGGAGAACGTTTTAACATTTCATCTTCCCATTCTCCTTTCATTCCTAAAATACCAATTGGACCTGATGCAGCCATACTTTTATGTCCACTTCCAACAACAAAATCAATATCCCATCCATTTGCATCAACTGGAAGACGTCCCATACCATATGCGGAGTTTAAAAGAGAAATAACTCCTAATTTTTTACACATTTTACCCAATGCTTTTGCATCAGTTAAATTTCCATATTCTCCATCAACATGTGTAAGTAAAGCTAATTTTATTTCTCCAACATCATCAATAGCTTCTTCTAAAGTTTTTTGATATTGTTCAATAGTTATTTCAGCTCTATCATCACCAGAATTAGGAACTTCGATAATATTTACTCCTGCTCTTTCAGCAGCTAAATGACTTGTATAATGTGCATTTCCATCTACAACAATTGTATCTCCAGGTTCACACATTTTATTAATTACTGCATATTTTCCTTCACGTGCACCATGAACAGTTCTAACAACATCTACATTAATGAATTTTGCTAAATCTTCTAAAAATCCATCAATGCCTGGTTTAGCAACTTGATCTAATCTTCCTGCACAGTAATCACATACACTGTATCCATCTCCAAATTCTAATAATGCTTCTCTAGCTGCAGGTGAAAGGAATCCTGCTCTTTGAAGAGGATTTAAATTTAAATTTTCTCTTTCTACTTGTCTAGTTAAATTATAATTTTGACATTCCATTATTACACCTTTAATCTTGACCAATAACTCTTAAATTATGCATTAACATCTTAGGAATAATAAAACTTCCTTTTTGTTTAGTTTCTGATTTTATTTTTTCTGCTGTTTTTAAAAGTTCAAATATATTTCCAGAAATCATTGCTTTTTTAACAGGTTCGATAATTTCTCCATTTTCGATTTTAAAAGTATTACTTGCTTCAACTGAGAAATCACCAGATATTGGATTTGCTGTATGTGCTCCTAAAACACTTGTAACTTCTACTCCATTTTTAATATCTTCAATGAATACTTCATCTGAAAAATCAAATATTAGGTTACTTGTTCCAACTGAAGGAGTTCCAGAGTAAGAACCTCTAAATCCGTTTCCTGTACTTTCGCAATTTCCTTTATTAGCAGTATAAATATCATAAATAAATGAGTTTAATTCTCCCTTATTTACAAGGGTTGTTTTTTGTGAAACAGTTCCTTCTCCATCACATTTTCCAGAACCAAGACCTTTAGCTAATGTACTATCGTCTATAATAGTTAAGTTTTCATTAACAATTTGTTGCTTCATTTTATCTTTCAATATGGATCTTTCTCTTTGAACATTTTCAGCAGAAAATGCGGAAACAAATGTAGATAAAAGGCCTGCTAAAGCATAATAACCTAAAACAACATCTCTATCTCCTGTATCTATAGGTTTTCCATCTAAAGAGCTTAAAGCTAAATTACAAACTTCTTCAGTTAGTTTATCTCCGTCTAAATCGAAAAATCTTGAAGTTTGTGAATCATAAGCAGTAGAAATTTCATCATTTTTATATGCATTTACAGCTAATCCAACACTATATCCTGTTTCTTTATCATTAATTGATACTCCGTTTGAATTTAAAATGCTGTATTCTACTTTTCTAGAAGAATAACCTGCAGATGTAACTTCACATTTATCTGAAGCTTTATTAACTATGTCTTTAAGAAATTCTATAGATTCTTCTAAGGTTATTTCATCACATTTTTTATAATATAAATCATCAATTTTATTAACTTTAGCTACTTGTGAAAAAGTAAAATTTTCATCTGCTTTATTTAATTTAGTATTTGAAATTGCTTGTTCTGTAACCTCTGCAATTTTATTTAAATCTGATGTAAAAGCAAAACCTATTTTATTATCTTTAATGACTCTGAGTCCTAATCCTGAATTAATTTCTTCTTTTGCGAAGTTTAAATCAGTTTTTTCACATTCTAGTTCTATTGTTTTACTTTGACTGAGATAAATTTCATATTCATCACATTTTGCATATACTGTTTGTTCTATTTGGTCACTTATTTCATTAATCATTTTTTTCGCCTAATTATAAAACAAATTTTTCAATAGCTTCTTTCACGCCGTTTCCAAAGTATTCTTCACAAACATAATCACTAATTTCTTTTAAAGAATCATCCGCATTAGCTACAGCTATTTTTAATCCAACTTCTTTTAAAAATTCTTCATCGTTTTCACTATCTCCAACAGCCATAACATTTTCCATCTTTATTCCGTTTTGTTCACATAATTTCCTTAAAGCAATTCCTTTATTTACTCTAGAATCAGTTATATGAAATGCAAAACCGCTATCATAGACTTTTATTTTATCTTCATCTTCAAATCCTTTAAGTGCATCTGTTACTGCTTCTTTAGGGACTGTTTTATAATATACTATTTCACTTATTCTGAATGGATTGTCTGAAGAATAATGTAGTTTATATTTTGGATCTACATGATTTTCAATGTATTCACAAGCTTTATCAACATAATTTCTATCCGCTAATGGTTGAACTTCATTATTATTTGTTCCTTCTTTAAAAATAAGTCCTCCATTTTCTCCAACAAGACCTCCTGTCGCTCCAATTAGAACTGCAGTTGCATATGCATAATTGACAACATTTCCAGTAACGATAATTGTTGGAATTCCTGCTTCTTCAGCTTCACGTATTGATTCTATTGCAGAAATACTCATTTTTCTTTTTTCATCTGTTATAGTTCCATCAATATCAACAGCTATTGCTTCAATCTTCATTTAATCACTTCTTTGAATATCTATGTGCAATGTTACATGTACCTTCTTTAGAAACCATACATGCTCCAATTGGGTGCATAGGATTACAAGCTTTTCTAAATAACTTACAATCTTCTGGTCTAGCTACTCCTCTTAAAATAGGTCCACAAATACATCCTTTAGGTGCTTCAGTAACATCTTTTACTTCAATATCATATTTTGCACGTGCATTATAAGTATCAAATTCTTTTTTAACTTCTAAACAAGAGTTAGTGATTTTAGGGAAACCTCTCCATTCTCTACTTGTTACTTCAAAGACTTCATTCATTGCTTTAGTAGCTTTTACATTTCCTTCGTCTCTAACTGCTCTTTTGTATTCATTTTCGATTTTAGGAGTTCCATATTTAACTTGTCTTAAAATCATGTAAACACTCATAAGGATGTCTAATGGGTTAAAACCAGCTACTACTTGTGGAATTCCATAATCTGTTGAGAAATATTCAAATGGCTCAGTTCCAATAATTGTACATACATGTCCTGGTTGGATTAATGCATCTAAATTACTTTCTCCAGAATTAATCAAGAAATCTATTGCTGGAGGTATTAATCTGTGACATGATAAAATTGAAAAGTTTTCAGGAGGTTCTGCTAATATTTCTGCGGCTGAAGTTGGTGCAGTTGTCTCAAATCCTGCAGATATAAATACAACATCGTTATCTTCTTTTTCAGCGATTTCAATTGCTCTGTTAATTCCATAAACTACTCTAACATCTCCTCCTTCTGCTTCTGCTTCTGCAAGGGAACTGTTAGAACCAGGAACTCTAAGCATATCTCCAAAAGTTGTGATTGTTACTCCTTTTTCAACTAATTGGAGTGATTCATCAATTTCACGTGATGGGACAACACATACAGGACATCCTGGTCCTGCAACTATCTCTACTTCCTCAGGTAATAATGTTCTAATACCATTTTCCATTATTGTGTGTTCGTGTGATCCACATACGTGCATTATTTTAATAGGAACTGCTATTTCGTTAATTTTTTCAATAAGCATTTTTGACATATTTTTCATTTTTTAAACACCGTGGATTAATAAGTTAATTTTATATTATGTTAATAATTATATATATAATAAATATATGGTTTTAAAGTGGATAATATGATAAATAATAATAAAGTTTTGGTAGTGATACCTGCAAGAGGAGGTTCTAAAAAGATACCCCGTAGAAATGCAAGATTATTAGGTGATAAACCTCTTATTTCTTATTCCATTGATGTAGCAAAATCTTGTGAATATGTTGATGACGTTGTTGTTTCTTCTGCAGATGATGAAATCTTAAGAATTACTGAATTATTTGGGGCACAAACTTTAAGAAGGCCTCAAGAATTAGTTTCTTATGAAACCTCTATATCTGAAGTTGTCTATGAAGCTATGCTAAAAAAAGAAAGTCTCATTTATGATGAATACGATATTATTATCACTATGATGCCAAATGTTCCATTATTAAAACCTGAAACTCTTTCACAAATACTTGAACGATTTTCAAGTAATGATTTTGATACTATTATCTCTGTTAGAGGAGATAGTAATTTATATTGGATTTATGATAATGAAACTAAAAGTTATCGTCAATCACCTTCTCAAAGAGAAAATTTAGAATTTTTACCTAAAACTTTTCAAGAAACAGGTAATGTAGTTGCTTCACGTAGAAGCTTTATTACTCCTGAGTCAAATATTGGTCAAAATATTGATTTATTTGAAGTTTCAATTGAAGAAAGTGTTCAAGTTAATACTTTTGATGATTGGAGTATAGCTAATAATTATTTAAATAGACATAATGTTGCTATTGTTGTTGGTTTAGAAGATAGAGCAACATTAGATAATATCGATAGATGTTTATCTGTATCTAGTAAACTTTTCTTCCATAATGTTAAGTTCTTTTTAGGTAAAAAAGATTATTTAACTGAAACTGTTGATAGATATAGTTATCAATACACTCAATTTAGAAATGAATCTGATTTAATTTCTCAACTTAAAGAATTTAATCCAGATATTATTTTAAATGATATTGGTGATACTACTGCCGAATACATGGAAAAATTAAAAGAGTTAGATTGTTTTATAGCTAATTTTGGTGATTTAGGACACGGTTTTGAATTTGCAGATATTGTTTTCGATGATTTATATGAACATAAACATGCTCAAGATAACATATTCATAGGTAAAGATTATTTTATTCTAAAAGATAGATTCTATTTTAATAATAAGAAGATTTCAAATGAAGAAATAAAGGATATTGTACTCTTTTTCGAAGGTAATGATTTAAATAACCTTACAGAAAGACTTTTAAATATTATTATCAAAACTGGTCTTGCAAGATATATTTATGTTGTTTTAGGCATAGATTATTCTGATTCTGAGTCTTTTATTAATAAATATCAAATTTATAATAATGTGATTATTTATAATAATCCTAAAAACTTACAAGATGTAATGTATAAATCTGATTTAGCATTTATGTCTGCTGGAAGAGCAATGTATGAAGCTTGTTCTATTGGACTTCCAACTGTTATTCTCTGTCAAGATGAAAGAGAGGTTTCTCATATTTTTGCAAGTAATTCTAATGGTTTTATTAATTTAGGTTTAGCTTCTGAAGTATCTGATGAATTAATAGTTGAAAAAATTAACTTTTTAGCTAATAATCAGGAATATAGAATAGAAATGCAAAATAAAATGCTTAGTATTGATTTAAAATATGGTTTTGAAAACGTCTGGTCTGAAATAAAGAAATCTTTCAGAAAATTTTCATTAAATAAAAAAGAATAATTATTTTTTTAAAAAAAGAAATTAGAATTCTGCAGAGCAGTCTGCAGAATATTTACTAATTAAAACAGCACATTTATCAATTGTGTCTTGATCTAATTTTGTAGTACCATTTTTAATTTTATTAATTAATTCATCTATAAATAAATTTTCATCAGTTAATGGCATGTTTATAACAACTACTTGGTTATTAACAAATCCAACTAATGGTTCAACGAAACAATACCTAATTTGATTATCATTTAAGAAGTTTATTAAGTTTTCACCTAAATCTAATGCTTTATGTTTGATTTTAGCATCTTGCTCAAATCTAACTTTAGTAGTAGTGTATCTAAATCTAGCACCTCCACCAGCATCATATTGTTCTAATTGTGGGCTTTCTTTTGAATTAATAAGGCTTAAATTTTCATTTTCACTTTCTAATTTTACTTTAGGGTTGTATTTTTGTGAAAGAATACCATAAATTCCAGTCGGACCTACAACTAAGTGATTAATACCGGATGAAGCATCAGGGACTCTTACATTATAGAAAACATAATACTCTTCAGGTAGTGCTAATAAGTGTTCTCTGATAATTCTACTTCTATGTTCTGTTTTTTCTTCATCTTTTGATTTAATTAATCCAGTACAAAGTATTATACCACCAATGATTACTGCAGCTATACCTACTCCTGTATTGATAACGAAAACTTCAATTGTTCCTCCAATAAAGATTAATGCACCAATCACGATTAAAACATCAGAAAGTTCTATATTTTTGATTTTTGTAATTAGTCCATCTTTTTCAGAATCTTTATTCATAGGATTTTTTGAATTGATTTTTTTCAATGAATCTTTAGATTCATCAAGGTAATAAATGTCCATACTTTTATAAAATTCGCTTTTTAAATAGTCTTTAAGTATGGTATAATCGTCTGTTTTTGGTGTATCAAATTCTTTTTCAAATTTACTTAAAATTGATTCAGGGATAGAAGTTCTAGCTGTTTTAGATTCTAATTCATATTTTGCTTTGTTTGCAAGTTCTTCTTCTCTTGCAAGTTCTTCCATAGCACTTTCAGAGAAAAAGGTATCAAATCTTTCAGGAAAATCTTTAATCGAACCTAATAATCCATTGTATAAGTTGCTTTGTGCTACTTCTTCTTCTGATTCTCTTTGGAATATTACTGGTTCTGATGCATAAATTTGCTGAGATTGTCTGTCCTTAATGTACTCGTTTAACTCTTCGTTCAATTCTTTTGTTGTATATCTTAAAAACCCTCCACAGCTTTCACATTCATAATCTAAAATATTTTCATCAGAGTTGATTTTATATTTTAAACCACAATCTTCACATTGGACAATAATTGTATTTGAGTAGTCCGCTGATGGAGCTAATCCAGCAGGATTATGCTGTTCAGAATGAGTTGAATAATCTTCTAAAAGTTCTAATTCTCCAGAGCAAGAAGAACATTCATATGTGCTAATATCTTCATTATCGTCTAATTGATATTTAGCACCACAGTTCTTACAACAAACAACTTTCATAGTATCCTCTTTAAATTTTTTAATATAATATTTTTTTATTATTTATTTATTATATATCTTTTTATAATTTAAAACTTTTATTTATGGATATAAACATAAATTCCGTTATGTTCAATGAATATTTCATAATTTTCAAGTGTTAAATTTTTAGAGTCAATGTAATATGTTAAATTACTATTTTCAATAGCAGTTAGATTATTGTCTAATAACGGTGTAATTGGCTGCTGTAAATACCATAAACAAGCTCTTATAAAAGAAGAACCTACAGTTTTATTTTTTAAGTCATAATCCATTTCTTTAAGAATATCTGTAATTTCTTTGTAATTATGGAAATTTTCATGTTCACTAATGGTAAATGCAAATCCAAATGCATTTACTATGAAAAGAGCTATTAAAATTATAGGAATTACTTTTTTAATCTTTATTTTAACTTCAATTACATCTACTGCAGCTATTACAAAGTAAATAAATGCAGGCATTAATGTAATTATGTATCTATCTACTTTAGTGTTAAAGTAAGTAAAATACATGAAATATACTAAAATCCAAGTTAAAAATAAGAAATTAAGTTCTAAATGTTTAAAACCAGAATCTTTTAATAAATAATAAGTCATTAAAATGACAAGTAAAGTTAAAACAATTGATACAAGACCAATGATATGTGTGAATGTAGCCATTATAAAAATTGCTAATATTACTGTAGGAATTATTAATTTTTTGTTTTTAATAGTTATTTGTTTTAATTTATTAATAGATAATACTGCTCCAACAATTAAAAGACCTATTACTCCATAAGCAAGAGGTGTAGGGTTTTTTAAACTTGGAACACGTCCATTAAATTGGCAATAACTTGAAGATATGAATTCTAAGAAATGTTTTAAATAGAACCATGTATCTAGAGTATAAGCTGGATCATTCCTTGCACCTTTAGAACCTTGTGTTGCATTATAAATAATTTCTAAGAAATATAAATTTCTTGGTGCAACTATAAATAGTACTAATACAGTTATTAAGAAAATAACAACACAAGCAATCAAACTACCATATAAATATTTTTTAGCTTTTGCTTCAAGTTTAAATCTAGTTTTATAAACAAAATAAACAAATAATATTGGTAAAATAAATCCTTCAGTAAATCTAATTAAGAATCCAACTAAAAATAATCCTACGGCAATTGGATAATATTTTGGATCTTTATTTATTGCTAATATTGTGTAAATAACTACCCAAATAGTTATAGCTACTGCTGGAATATCTAAAGTTCCATTTGCAAGCCACATAAGATTTAAAGATAAGCATGAATAAACTATTGCTCCTGTTATTGATAAATATTTATTAAAACGTGTTTTAAGTAAAATATAAAAACCTATATTTCCTATGATTGCAAAAATACCTGTTATAATAAATATTGCTATTTCGCCTTGTATGCCTATTCTAAACAGTAATGATGTTAAAAAACATATAACTGGGGCTAAATAAATTGTTCCTGGATATTTTATATCAACGCCTGAAAATGTAAGACTATTTCCAAGATAAATATAAACATCAGTACAATAGATTCCTAATTTTAAATTAAAAATGATGTAATATATAACAAGAATCATACTAAAAATAGTCAATGCTGCTAAATAGGGCACATCACTTTTATTTATATTATAATTCTCAAAATTCATTATTCTTATTTGTGCATTTTATATTATTAAAATATTTAGTTTAAAAAGAACCAATTGCAAATGCTATAAATGCAATAATCATAGCAATTTTCAATGTTTTTGATACTTTATGACAATTTTCAGGACTTTGGTCTTTTAAAAGAGAGATAGAACCATATAGGAATACAATTACTGAGATTGCAACAATAACTAAATAATAATTGTTAAAAATATGAGCGAAATAGAGCATAGGACTTAAAATACAAGCTATAATAATTAAACTTGCAGCAATTATTGCTGATTTTTTAGTTCCATACATAATTGGAAATGTTTTTGCACCTTGTGAAATGTCTCCTTCCATATCCTCAATATCTTTAGTAATTTCACGACCTAAAGTTGCAAGGAGTGCAAAAAATCCTAAAAATGCAGAAACATAAATTATTTGTTGATTATTTATAGATAATCCTGCACAATACCCGCCAAAAATAAAACATAAACATGTCATGAATGCAACAAGGAAATTTCCAAGTAAAAGGGTTGTTTTTAACCATGCTGCATAAGCATAAAGTGCAATCGCTGCAAATATGACTATTCCTACTGGAATTAAATTTTTAACCATGAAACTGATTATAGCTCCACAAACGATAGCACTAATAAATAAGAGATATGCATATATTCGACCATTTTTTAATGAAATTCTTCCAGAAGGGATTGGTCTATCTGGTCTGTTTATTAAATCAATTTTATAATCAAAAACATCATTAATAACATTTCCTGCACTAATTACAAACAATACTGCAATAGCAGATAGAATCATAGGAATATTATAAACACTTCCAACGATAGCTACTAAAATAATCGCTATCATGGCCATTACAACATTTCCTGGTCTTATAATTTCTATATA
>JAKSUH010000018.1 GCA_024413395.1 archaeon | reverse complement strand
GATACAAAACCAAATGATGTATATCCTACTAAATCACCACATTGCATAATTATAATACCTATTGTAGAAGCAAGAATGGTTAAACCTCTTTCTGATGAAAGATATGTTGGTAACCATGTATATGTATACCAATATGCTGCCATACCAAAGGTACATAATACTAAACTAATAATAAAGTATTTACAATGTTTTTTACTTATTAATTGTTTAAATTGTTCAATAGTGCTCTTTTTAACATTATTTGCTTTATCTTGCAACCAAACATCTGATTCATTTAAATGTCTCCTAATTATAATCACCATTAATGCAGGGATAATAGACAACATAAAAGCAAATCTCCATCCAATAATAGGTGAAATTAAATTACCTACTATTGCTGCAAGAATAATTCCAACAGGTGCTCCTGATTGCATTAAACCACCATAACGTGCTCTTAAATCATCAGGGAATGTTTCATTAATATATGTTTGTCCAGTAGTCCATTCACCACCAACACCAAGTCCTGTGATAATTCTAAAAATTACTAATGAACCGAAAGACCATGAAAGTCCACATAAAAATGCACCTATACTATATATGATAATAGTCCATTGCAATGCTTTTTTTCTACCGTATCTATCTCCAATAGCTCCAAAAATAATTCCACCAATTGCAGTTGCTAAAAGAGATATTCCAATACATAATGAAATCATAGCAGGAGTTAATCCTAAATCTTTTTGTAATGCGGCAGTTAAATATGTAAATAACATTAAATCATAAAAGTCAAAAACCCATCTGCCCATGTTAGACCAAATATTTTATAATGTTGTTTGGTTAAAGTTTTTTCTTCTTTTAATAACATTACTATCTTCTTATTGAAATTAATTATATTAAATAATTATTTAAATAATAAATATAAAAAGTATTTTAATTTATAAGGTGTTAGTATGGAAACTAATATTATAAAATATTTAAAACCTAATTTTAAACCAATTGTATTTTTAAAAACTGATGTTAAACCTGAAAATGCTTTAGAGAAGAGGAAAGGAAGTTATGGTTGTTTAATGACTAAAATAGCTAAAGTAATTAGGGATAGAGAAACTTTTGTAGTATCTGAGGAATCTTGTAGTTGTCCTGGTGCTATGCCTGGATTTGGTTTTGGCAGTCGTTTTAAAGAGGAGAAGGATATTGAAAATCATGCGTCTTTTTTATCCTTTGGATTAGAATGTGCACCTAATAAAGAATCTTTTGAAAAGTTTTTAGATAATAAACCAAAAGCTAGAAGAGAATTTTTTCGAAAAAGGGGAACGTATCCTTTTAAATTATAATGAATCTTATAAATTTGTTAAAGATTGGTCATCAAGAGTTATTGATGGTAAATATACTGTTTTTAAACCTCTTGAAGAATTAAAAGATGATGAGATTCCTATATCTGTAATATTTACTTTAAATCCTCTTGAATTATCCGCATTATTAATATTAAATTCTTCAATAAAAGAAGTTGGAAACTCACAAAATTATTGTTAATCAAGCTGCTGCATGTCAATCTATTGGTTGGGAAGTATATAATCAAGATGATAATGATTTAAATCCAGTTTTAGGATTAGTTGATTTAGCTGGTAGAAAAACAGTTAGGCCTTTTATTGGAGATGACTACTTTAATCTTTCATTTCCATGAAAACTTTTCTTAAAATTAGATAAAGAAAGTAAAAATACTATTCTACAATCTTCTGCTTGGACAGATATGTGAATAAATATAATAATTAGGACAATATTTAAATACTATGGAATTTAAATGATATCTGTTGTTTTAATTAATAAAATAAATTTAAGGAGTTGTTATTTATGATAGAAAATAATGAATTTCCAGTATCAAGTGCAGATCACATTCCTAGTTATAAAATTGTAGAATATAAAGGATTTGTTTACGGTTTAACAGTAAGAAGCCGTGGTTTTGGTGGAGATGTTGGTGCAGCACTTAAATCTCTTGCTGGTGGAGAGATTAAATAATATGTTAAAATGATGGAACAAAGTCGTCATGAATCTATTGAACGTTGTATTGAACATGCTAAAGAATTAGGAGCAAATGCAATCATAACAGCTAGAATGGATTCAGACAGTATTGCTACTAGTATGCAAGAAGTTTTAACTTATGGAACTGCAGTAGTAATCGAAAAAGAAGAATAATTTTTCATTTTATTAATTTTTTTTAATTTTCTTTTTTCTTTTTTTATAAATTAATTAATTAAATTACATAATAATTATATAGTTAATTTAACAAATAAATTATAGTATAATAAATTATTAAATTATAGGAGTAACTAAAATGCACGAATTATCAATGGCACAAGGTATTATTAATACTGTACTTGAAACTTCAGAAGCTAATGATGCTACAGAAGTTAAAAAAGTCGTTGTAGAAATTGGAAAATTAGCAATGATTAATCCAGAACAATTATTATTTATGATGAATGTTTTAGTAGAAGATACAATTATGGAAGATGCAAAAATTGAAATTGTAGACATTCCCGTTGAAATAGAATGTGCTGAATGTGGCCATAAAGGGAATGGGAAAGTGGATGAAGAAGACCATTATGTTCCTATGATTGAATGCCCTAAATGTGAGTCTAATGCACTTAGAATCTTAAATGGTCAAGATATTATTGTTAAAAGTATTGAAATTGAAAAACCTGATGATTAATTAATTTTGGTGATATTATGCATAAAGTAGCAGATATTGTTATAGGAAAAAACATCATGAAAGCAAATAAAAAATTAGCAGATAAAAATCAAAAAAATTTCGAAAATCATGGAATTTTTTGTGTTGATTTTCTAGGTGCTATCGGTTCTGGAAAAACTGCTTTCATTGAAGATATTATAGAAAATACTGATTATAACATTGGTGTATTGGCTGGAGATGTTATCAGTGAATTTGATGCAGGTAGAATTGAAAAACATAATGTTCCTGTTGTAGGATTAAACACTGGTAAAGAATGCCATTTAGATGCACATTTAGTAGAACATGGTGTTCATGATTTACCTTTAGATGATATTGATTTATTAATTATTGAAAATGTAGGAAACTTAATTTGTCCTGTAGACTTTGAATTAGGTTCACATATGAGAATTGTTGTTGTTTCTGTAACTGAAGGAGATGACACTGTAGAAAAACACCCTCTCATATTTAAAGGCTCAGATTTAGTTGTAATTAATAAAATTGATTTAGCAGATGCTGTTGGTGCAGACACTGATAAAATGGTTGCAGATGCTCATAAATTAAACCCTAATGCAAAAGTTATTAAATCTAGTTTGAAAGAGGGTATTGGTTTAGATGAAGTAATTGCAGCTATTGATGAATTTAAAAATAAAAGTTAATAATTAAAATTATAGGTGATTTCATTGAAAATATGGATAGATATATCAAATGCTCCTCATGTAAGGTTCTTTAAAGATGTTATAAAATATTTTAAAGACGAATGTGAAGATGTTATTGTTACAGCAAGAGATTTTGGTGATATTCATAAATTAATGGACATGTATAATATTGATTTTATATCTGTAGGTTCTCATGGTGTTTCATTATATGATAAACTTAAAGAAAGTACATCTAGAGTAAATGACCTTGTAGATATTATTCACAGTGAAAAAGTAGATGTAGGTTTATCAAAACATACTATTGAGCTTCCACGTATTACTTATGGACTCGGAATTCCTAGTGTATATATTATAGATAATGAACATGCTCAAGCAGTAAATAAATTAACATTACCTCTTTGTAATAGGATTATTACTCCTAATTCCATTGATATATGGAAATTAATGCAATTTGGTGCTGATCCAAATAATATTATTCCATATAATGGAACTTCAGAATTAATGCATTTTAAAAGTTTTGAATATAATGAAAATATTTTAGAAGATTTAAATATTGATTTAAAATATACAAAAACAATATTAATGAGACCTGAAGCTTCATTTGCTTCATATTTAAATTCAGATTGTAACAAATCAGTTTTATCACCTATAGTAGATGTTTTAAAAGAATATGCAAATATTTTAATTTTACCAAGATTTAAAAATCAAGCAAAAATATTCGAAGGAATTGACAATGTTACTATATTAGAACCTCCAATTGATACAGCTAGTTTAATTAAAAAATGTGATTTAGTTGTAGGTGCTGGTGGAACAATGAATAGGGAAGCTGCAATTTTGCAAACTCCTGTTATTTCTTGTTATCCTGGTGAAACATTGTCTGTTGATCAATATTATGTCGATAATGGATTAATGTATAGGACTAATGATGTACAAGATGTTATTCATCAAGCATTAGATTTTATTGTTAATCCTCATGAAAAGATTCCAATAGAAACTGATGACTTATTCCAATTAATTATTGATAATGTTTATGATTCAGTAAAATAAAAATAAGTTAGTTATTTATATTAAAAAATAGTAATAATTTAATATAATATTTATGTCGTTTGGGCTGGTAGCTCAGATGGTAGATCGTCGCCTTGGCATGGCGGAGCCCCCGGGTTCAAATCCCGGTCAGTCCATTTAGTAATAAAAAAGTTAATAGGTATACAAAAATGTTTTTAATCGCACAAAATCATTTACAATTAATACTAGAAGTAGGTATATTCTTATTTATCTCATTAGTATTTTGTTTAAATTTATTACCTCTATCCTTAAGTGTAGTAACATTCTTATCATTATTTTTAGCTGGTGGATTTACACTTATATTTGGTGCAGATATTCTTTTACTTTTTATATCTTCATCTCAGAGTGAATTTACTCACCCATTTGGTCCATTAGCAGTTTTAGCTATTGTTACAGCATTAGCTTCGCTGAGAGTAATGCAGGATTCGGGTGTAGATGTATCTTCTCTTAGAAGATTAGTAATTCTTTTCATTTTAGGAATTACTATTTTTGGTGGATTAATGCATAGATCTTTCTTATTATTATGGATATTAGGATTATTTATAGGTTATTTCATTATTTCCAAATCATTTAGACGTAAATCCTTCTTAACTTTAAGAAGAGTCCTTATATTTTTAGGAATTGGTGCAGCAGGTTTTGGTTTGCTAGAGTTGGTTTCTGCAATAACTGGAATGACTATCTTCTCTCCACTTTTAAGGATTGCAAGGATTGATCAATATTCCTTTTCAAGTATTAAAATGGTGTTAAAACATACCTTACTTATTGGACACGATTCTGCATCTTCATTTTGGGGATATGATGGTGTAGCATTTTCTGAAGGTTATATTACTTTACCTATGCAATTAGTTTTAATGTTAGGTTTACCTTTCCCAGTATTCTTTGGTACACTTATTAACCAAAAAGATACAATTGATTATATGCTTCCTGGAATTATGGGATATACTTTTGATTTTGGTTATTTAGGTTTAATAGGTTTATTAATTTTCGTAATTGGAACTATTTACATTGGTTTAAGATTATTAAAAATCTATCGTGAAGAAAGAGAAAAAAATACTAAAAGATATTTAGGAAAAGAAGTATTATTAATTGGTTCTTTATCTGCATTTATTGCTCAATCTTTAATTGGATGTTTCATCTTTAATAGGACTATTAATGGTATGGCTTTATTAACTTTCCTTTTCTTAGGATGTTTAATTTTAGCACAAACAGTCACAGTTAAACGAAGGGTATGATTTAATGAAAGCATTAATTTTATTAGGATGTCCTGAAACTCCTTCTCAAACCCCTTTATCTATTTATGCTACAAATAAATTAGTAAAAATGGGTTATGAAGTTACTATTGCTGCTAATCCTGCAGCTAGTAAATTAGTTAAAGTTTCAGATCCAGATAATCATTATCTTCAAAATATGGTAGATTTAGATCATTGTTTAAATGATTTAGATGAAGGTCAATTCGATTTATTACTTGGTTTTGTACATAAAGATGCAGCTGCTTCCTTTTTTGTAACTTTTAATCAAATTTTACAATGTGAATCAATTGCTTTAGTATTTGAAAGAGATATTGAATTAGTTGAAGAATTTTCACAGATGATTTCAGAATATACTGATGCAAAAGTAGTAGCAGTTAAAGCTTTCCACAATCCAACACCGATTAAAGTTAAGTTAGATAAAGCATTAAAGGAGTTATAAATTATGTCTTTTTGTTTAGAAACATATCTTCAACAGAATGATGATTATGAGATTTTAGCAGCACAAGCAGGTTTTAAAGACTGTGCTATGATTATTAGATATAAAGCTCCAGAAATTGTTAATGTTAAACCTGGTGATTCAGTTTTAGGTGTTAGATTAATTGGAATTCCTCCAATACCTGTTGGAATTGATGAAGAAAATGAACATATTTTTATTCCATATACTAAACCTTGTCATGGTACTGCAGTAATTGAATTACCTATTGATCAAGAAGAAATTGATAATATTAGAAAATTACATATTGGTTAGTTGATAATATGTTATCTACTGTTATAGGAAGTTTTCCTGTTGAAGTTAAGCCATCTGAAACCTTTAAAGATAAATTATTAAATTTATTTGGAAGTTATGATCCATATAAATCTACTATTGAAAGTATTGTAAAATTACAATTAGATGCAGGTGTAGATATAATCGCTGATGGTGAAGTTAGAGGCGATATGGTTTCAATTTTCACTAAACATATCTCAGGTATGAAATTAGAAGGTAATTCAACTGTTATTAATAATAAAATTACTAAACCAACTTGTGAAATTTCAACTAGTGATTTAAAACATGCCAAAAAACTTTTGAATAATTATTATGATGGAAATGTACCTGAAGAAAAAGGAATTAAAGGACTTGTAACAGGACCATCAACTATTATTTTTTCATCAAGAATAGAATCATTTTATAAAAATAAAAATTCAGCTATTATAGATTTAGCTCATGCTTTAAGATATGAAATGGAAGCGATTTCAAAAGTAGGAGTAAAATATATCCAAATAGATGAACCCTTCTTATCTACTGGTTTAGTTGATATGAAAACAGCTAAAGAAACTATTGGTATAATGACTGATGGGTTAGATATTCCAGTAGGGATGCATGTTTGTGGAACTTTAGAAGAAGTTTTTAAAGAATTAACTACTTTTAATCTTGATATTTTAGATTTTGAATTTGCAGGAAATAATGTAAATTTAAAGATATTAGAAGATAATGCTCATTTAATTAAGAAAGATAAAAAAATAGGATTCGGATGTCTTGATACATCTAAAAATGAAGTAGATTCTTATGAAACTACTAAACAATTAGTTGAAAAAGCTATTGAAATATTAGGAAAAGATAGAATTATTTTGAGTCCGGATTGTGGTCTTAGAAAAACATCATTTGATGTTGCATATAATAAATTAAAGGTTATGAATAAAGTTAAAGAGGAATATAATGATAATTAAAGTTGAAGGACAAGAAATAGCAGATTGTTGGGAGAAAATCGTTGTAGAAATTGTCAAAAATGGTCATTATGTTAATGATGAAAGAGGTTCTCTCACAAAAGAAGTTTTAAACGTTGTAACTTGTATTAAAGATCCATTTGGTGTAAAAGGAAAAGATTTCTTTGGATTAGGTGGGGCTTTAGAAAAATTAGAAAATATCAGAATTCCAGATAATTATTTCTGGGAAGGAGATAAATTACAAGTTTATTCTGAACAATTTGTCAGTGGAGAAAATCCTGGATTTGTTTACACTTATGGTAATCGTTTAAGAGCTCATTTTGATGGTGTAGACCAAATCCATAGAGCTATTGATAGATTAAAAGATTGTAGAGAATCTAGAAGAGCTATTTCAATCACATGGGACCAAGTAATTGATAGTGCAACTGAAGAAGTTCCTTGTATGATTTTAATTGACTTTAAGATTCGTGATAATATTCTTTATACAACTGCTTTATGGAGATCACATGATATTTATGGTGCTTGGTTCCCTAATGCAGTAGGACTTACTTATTTATCTAAATATGTTGCTGATGCAATTGGTAATGTTGATTTAGGTCCAGTTACAATTCATTCAATTAGTGCTCATATTTATGAAAACAATTTTGAAGAAGCTAAAAAAGTTAAAGCTAAGAAATAACTTTTTCTTTTTCATTTTATTTTCAATATTTCCTTTTGTTTTTAATTAACTTTATTTATTCTTAATATTAATTAAAAAACATGGATTATAATGGCTTTTTATCTATAGAATTCATGTTTTATATTTTTCTTATTTTAATTCTTTCAATTGGATTCTTATTTTTAGTTGATATGACTGTTCAATCTAATATAGAAGAATCTATTAATGTTGATTCTCGTTTATTTTTAGATTCTGTTGCTAATTTAATTAATCAAGTATCTTCCAATGGTGAAGGTTATTCAAAAGAACTTATTTTTCCTAATTCTATAGGGGGTAACTCATATTTACTTATAATTAAATCTAATGAAGTTGTTTTGGAGTTTTCTAATAAAAAAGCTAAGAGTATTATTTTTCCAATATCTTTAGTGGACAATGAAGAACTTTCTATTAGTCAACTTAAATTCTACCATGGTGAAACTTATTTAGTTGAAAAAATTGGTAATAACAAAATTAGGATTATAAAGGAATGAAAATGTTTAATGAAGTCAAAGGACAAATATCTGCTGAATTAATATTGTTAATGGGTTTTTTAATAATTATTTCAGTATTATCTATTGTATTTGTAAGTTATGAAAATGAATTAAATATAGCTATTTTAGTTGCTAGAGAAGGAGTTAATGATGGATTATTTGTTAATGGTCTTGCAATTTATCCTGATGTTACATATATGATTATATTAATAATAAACAAATACTTCTACATCCAATGATATTTATCTTGTTAAAATAGATTATAAAGAAAATGGATATGATTATACACGAAATAAAATAAAAATACAATTTAAAGTATATGTATCCTCACAAACAATTAAGGATAAAGAAATACAGAATTCTGTAGGGGATAGGATTAATTATAATCTAAGAAAATCTTTGGCTATTTCATTTAATACCTCATCTATGTCAAATGCTTTATTTAACCCTGTTTATTCAAAAAATTATATTTTTACAACTGCTAATGTAGTTTGGTTGTAGAAAGTTATTTATAGTTATACAAATTAATTATAAATTATGTTTTTTGAGTCAAAAGATGAAATTTTTTCATATTTGGTTGGAATATTTTGTGCTTGTTTAATTATAGTAATGTTATTGCATCTAAAACATTTGCATTAACACCAGATATTGCACTTCCATGTGCTGTATTAATTTTTCCCATTGTTTATATTGTTAATGATGTTCTTGCTGAAGTATTTGGTTATAAAAAAGCAAGAAGAGTTATTATTTTAGGTTTTTTACTTAATTTACTTGCAGTAATCATGTATAATATTACAATGATTTTACCTGCTCCTGTATTTTTTACAGGTTCAGAAGCTTACCAAATTGTTTTAGATAGTACTTCTAGAGTTCTATTAGCTAGTTTTCTTGCTTATTTAGTAGGATCTTTAATGAATGCTAAAACAATGGTTATTTTAAAAGAACATAATGATAGTTTAGTTATTCGCTGTATTACTTCAACTTTCATGGGAGAAGGCTGTGATGCTTTAATTTTTATTACAATAGCGTTCTATGGAACTATGTCTTTAGTTTCATTACTTTTAATGATTGTAGTTCAAGCAATATTTAAAACAGCTTATGAAATTGTTATATATCCTGTTACTAGATTAATAATTGCTAAAATTAAAGCTTATTAGATGTAGTAGAATAATTCTTTATATTGTATGAATGGTTTTAGGAATTCATAATCAATTCCAGGCATTGTAATTGCAATAATAATTCCTAAAATTCCAAATATAATTCCAATAGCCCAAATAGTTTTCACTGCTTTATCTTCTTCTATTGGATTTCTTAAAACTATTTTAATTAGTGATTTAACTCCTTCTTTGTTTCTAACTAATTTTCCTTCTTCATTAATTTGTGTAGGTGAAAAGTTTTGTCTTTCCATTACACCTGCTGAATAGAATTTTAAACATGCATCGATGATGTTTGGTAATAAAACAATAAGAGCAATAAGTTTTACATTTCCAATAAAAGCAATTGTAGCAATTGTAGCTCCAATAATTAAAGTACCTGTATCTCCAGGGAAAACTTTTGCAGGATATTTATTATAATATAAAAATGCAAGTAATGCACCTAGTAAACTCATACTAATAATAGTTACATCAAATTTGTTTAATATTATACAACAAATAGTTAAACTTGTTAAAGAGATTACACCAAGTCCTGATTCTATTCCATTTAAACCAGCTAGCATATTAGTTAAATTAGAACAAATAGAAACAGCTATAGGGATACATATTAAATATAAAATACCTACTCCTGGTGGTGCAGCCCAAATAAGTGGAATACCTGCTAAAAAGAGTAAAAATAGTTTTTCTTTACTAGATAAAACTAAAAGATCATCTGCAATACCAATCATTCCCACAAGTAAAACTACATTAAGTACAATTGGAAGAGGTTGTAATAATGTTGGATGTAATAGGATACCAGTAAATATACCTATAGTAAATCCAAAAAGAATTCCAAACCCTCCCATTTCTGCAACAATAGGTTTTAATGATTTATGGATGTCTTTCCCAGTAATGCCTGCTTTTTCAAGTTTAGATATAATTAATGGCATTACTGTTAAAGTAACAGATAATGTTATAATTCCTATAATTATAGCTATAAAATACAATGGGAATTGTGGTAATATAATCATGTTTTTATTTTTGTCTTTTTTTACTATAAATATTACTTATATATTTATATTAACTTTAAAAAATTTAAAAAATAGTATTTATTTACCATTAAGTATATAGTACACACTTCTAAGAGGTATATTTTTCATTGATGATATTTTAGATGCACTGCATCCTTCATAATTTAAGGACTTGATTTCATCCCTTTCATTTAAATCATACTTTCTTTTATAATTATCTAACTTGATTTTATCTTTATTTTTACTAATCAGATAATATACCGTTTTAGTTGAAATTTGTAATATTTGACTAATCTCTTTAGGTTTTTTTCCATCAATTGCAAGTTGAACTACTTTTTTTTCATCTTCTTTATATATTCCTTTAGCACCTGAATGATTTTGGATTTCTATTTCAATACCCATTTCATCAAGAGCTGAAAGATATTTGTTAGAAATTCTAGTATATACACTTTTAGGACAAGTAATTTTTTCCAAATCTTGATTTTCTTCAAGGATTTTAATGATATCTGAGAATGTGGGTGTTTTAGATGTATGAACTTCTTTTACCATAAAATCACTTCTTTAAAACTAAATTTCTAAATTGATTAGCTAACTGATTTCCTTTATTTGTGTTATTTTCATCTTCAAGATCATTTCCTTTGATTATATTAATATTATCAACTTCTTTTTTAATTTTTGATTTATTAATATTGAAGATATTTCCAACAGTTTTAATATCTAAATCAGTATTTAAATGTATTAATGCTGCTCCTAGAGCAGGATAATTTAAATTTAGATTTGCATATCTATTTTCGCTTTCAAGTTTAAATTTTTCATATAAAAGTAAGTCTTTTTCTTTAATAGGGATGATTTTAATATCTGTTTCTTCAGTTAATATGTTAATTGTCTTTTTATAGTCTGTTTCAAATGTTTTACGTTGTTGGCGGTCTAATTCTACACGAATATATGGGAATGGGCTAATATATTTAATACGTTTATTCTTTGAGGTAGTAAGATAATATTTAAAAATATCCCACATAATTAAAGTAGGAGCAATATTTGCAAAAATAGTTTTTTTAATATTTTCTTTAATTCTTAAATCTCTACTTAAAGACCTATTTAATTTACCATTTTTATCAATAAAACTTAATTTTTCATATTCTTCTTTGGTTTTAATTTGTCTCCATGATTCTATAGCATCAAAATCATCTTCTTCTATGTATTTAGGTGTTTTATGATTATATTCGTATTTGATTTTATCATATTTTAGAATTCTTTGATAATCACTAACTTGTTTTTTAAGGATAGGTTCTTTAATTTCTTTTACAAGAGCTTGTGAATAATTTACATATGCAAGAGCTAGTGCTATTCTAGCATGGTGATTATCAATTATTGAAGGTCTTGTTTTATAAAATCCTATTTGTTCAATTCTAACATATTTACCATATCTTCTTCTTACTTCTTCTTCATAATTATCAGAAAATTCGGAATCTAAAGTAATATTTCTGTGAATCCAACGGTTATTTTTATCTCTGTATCTAATTTTTAAGGATAAAGTATTTACAATTCCTTTACGCTCTTGTTTAAGTCCATTTAATATTTTATTAAATGCTTCTTTACCCCAATCAGAAAGAGCTCCTCTTAATACCATATAATTTCCTGAAAGTGGTAAATAAGGGATAATTTCAATTCTATGGACTAAACTTTTATTAATTTTTAAGGTTTCAATTTCAACTCCACAAGAACATTTATAATTATTTTCTTTGTATTCTGTTATTCTGTATTTATTATGACATGAATCACATTTTAAATAACCATATTGTTCTAAATTACCAATTGCAATTTTGTGAGAATCAATAGCTGATTTAACTCTGTCTAAGATATTTTTCTTTGCATTTGCTTTGAATCTAAAGGTTTTATTATACCTAAAATTATCCATCCTTTCTTCATTTGATTCATCACCAATGGTAGTGGTTCCATATCGATTTAAAGATCTAAATGGAGCAGTATATCCTTGTGCATCCATTTTATCTTTAAATTCAAGTAATTGGTTTAGTCTGTCATCTAATTTAAAGTAAAGATTAGTAAAATTTTCAAAATTATCAATATCCTCTAAAGAGATATTGTCATTTTGAATATTTTTGAGATATTTCTCAACTTTTGTAATTAGAACAGACTCTTCCATTTTGAAACCTTATTGAATTTGTTCCCCAACTTGTCCTTTTTCATCTGGTGCAAGAAGTGCACAGTTATCAGAAGTTGCTAAAATCATTCCTTCAGATTTAGTTCCGAATAATTTAGCTGGTTTTAAATTAGCTACAACAACTACTTTTCTATCGATTAATTCATCTACTTCGTAATCTTTAGCAAGTCCAGCAACGATTTGTACAGTTTTTTCACCTAAATCTACTTGTAATTTTAATAATTTGTCTGATTTTTCAATTTTTTCTGCTTCTTTAATTTGACCAATTCTTAAATCTACTTTACCAAATTCATCAATACTAATTAATTCACTCATTGTATCTTCCTCTTTTTCACTTAATGTTGCTTGTAATTTATCTTTTTCTTTTTGTATTATATCATCTTCAATTTTCTTGAATAATGGTTTAACTTTATTTATTTCATAACCAGGTTCAAGAATTACTTTAGCTTCGTTCCAATCATCGAGATTATCAATATTAAGTATTTTAGCTATTGAATCTACTTTTGTTGGAATATATGGTTTTAAACAAAATGCTAAAGTTTTAGTTAATTGATTTGATAAGTATAAACAGTTAGCTGCTTTTTGCATATCTTCTTTTACAGCTTTCCATGGTTCTTGATCATTGAAATATTTATTACCAACTTTTGCAACTCTAAAAATTTCTAAAAGTCCATCTCTAAATTCTAAATCTTCAATATAAGCAGCAACAGTATCTGGTAATTTTTTAATTTCTTCTTCAAATTCTAAATCTTCACTTGAAGGATTTGCATATTCAGGAACTTTTCCATCAAAAAATTTATGTGTAAAAGTAAATGTTCTGTGTAAAAAGTTTCCAATTACATCAGCAAGACCATCATTTACTCTTCTTTGGAAATCATCCCAAGAGAAGTCAGTATCTTTATTTAATGGTGCATTAACAGTTAAATAATATCTTAAAAGATTTGCATCAAATTCTTTTACAAAATCATCTATCCAAACAACCCAATTTTTACTGGTTGACATTTTTTGACCTTCTAATGATAAAAATTCTCCTGCATAAACAGTGTCAGGTAATTTACATCCATAACCACTTAAGAGAGCTGGCCAGAAAATAGCATGATGGTAGATAATATCTTTACCAATGAAATGAATGACTTTTTCATTCCAATAATCTTCCCATTTAACATCTTTTTTATCAGCCCATTGTGCTGCTGAAGAAATATAACCTAAGAATGCTTCTCCCCAAACATAAATAACTTTACCTTTAGCTTCTTCTAAAGGAACTGGTATACCCCAATCCATGTCACGAGTTAAAACCCAGTCATTTAATCCTTCTTTAATCCAATTACTTGCATAATTTTTAACATTTGCTGGTAAAGAATCATTATTAGCAATATATTCTTTTAAAGTATCTTCAAATTCACTTAATTTAAAGAAATATTGGTATGTATCTTTAATAACAGGTGTATGTCCACAAGTTAAACATGTTGGTTCTTTAAGTTCTGTTGGTTCAAGATGACGTCCACAGACTTCACAGTGGTCTCCACGTGCATCTGCTCCACATACTGGACAAATACCTTCTACATAACGATCAGGTAAAAATTTACCACAATTATCACAATATAATTGTAGAATATCTTTTTTATAGATTAATCCTTTTTTATATAAATTTAAAAAGAAATTTTGAGCAATTTCATAATGTTTTTTATCTGTAGTACGTGTAAAATTGTCAAATGAAATATTACAAGAATTAATATCTCTTACAATCATATCATGATATCTTTTAGCAACTTCAATTGGTTTAATTTTTTCATTATCAGCTTTTACCGCAATGGGTGTTCCATGTTCATCAGTTGCACAAACCATACACACATCGTTGCCTATCATACGGTTATATCTTGCATAAATATCTGCAGGTATATAAGTAGACCTTAAATGGCCTAAATGACAAGGTCCATTTGCATATGGGAGTGCACATGAAATAAATAACTTAGACATTTAATATTTTCTCCTATCTTTTTTAATATTATAATTTTGTTTATATTACTTTATATATTTTATATGAAAATCTAAAATATTCTTTTTAAAAATAGTTTTAATTTATTTTTTTATAAAATTTAAACTAGAAAATTGAA
>JAKSUH010000017.1 GCA_024413395.1 archaeon | reverse complement strand
TAATAGATATAATCTTCCATCATAAATAGTTAATGAGTAATTGAAAAAAATATAAAAAAAGAGAAGAGAGATGATTATAAAATCATCTTAAATTTATTGTACTATAGATCTAATTAAATCACTAGCTCTAACAATTCCAATTAAGTCACCTTCAACACCAATAACTGGAATTTGTTCGATAGTGAGAGTTTTCATTTTCTTAGCACAGTCATTTACTTTAGTTTTAGCATTAGCAACTTCAACATTACAAGCAGCTACATCTTTAACAAGTTTATTTGAGAATCTTAAACGATTTTTTTCAATGTATAAAACTGAAGTACTGTCCCAAGACCATTTATCTCCTTCAGTTCCTACAGTAGAACTGTGTTCTGAACGTTCAGAAATAATTTCACTTTCAGCAATGAAATCAGTTTCGGTTAAAATTCCAGATAATTGACCTTCATCATCTAAGGCTAAGATAGATTTAAGTCCAAATTGTTTCATAGATTCGAAAGCAACATTTAATGGAGTGCTTTCCCAAGTAGTTGGTACAGTTTTAATCATGAACTCTTCTACTGGAGTTTCTAAATCAGAACTTGCAATAGCTTGTGCTACAATATCAAAAGAAGTAATAATTCCAACTAAATTTCCTCCATCATCAGCGACAGGAATTCTTCTAACATTATTTTCAATCATTTTAGTAGCAGCTACTTCAATATCATCTTCAGGTTTAACAGTAACTAAATCACTGGTCATTAACATAGCGATTTGTTCTTCATCAGGATTAATAATTAAATCAGAACGAGTTAAAAATCCTACTAATTGTTTTGTATCTCCTTTAACAACAGGAAGTACTGATACTTTCTCTTTTCTCATTAAGTCTAAAGCTTTTTCCCTGTTTCCAGGAACAGAAACACTAATAACTTTTTTAGACATTACTCTTTTGACTAACATAATAACACCATCATCTTAACTAATTTAATGAATAACTAGAACAGCACATTCTGCTGAATTTACAATTTTATCAGCTACACTGCCCATAATAAACTTATCAAATCCAGATTTACCAGAACTACCTACAACAATTAGGTCAACTTCTTCCGCTTTAGCTATTTCCAAAATAGCTTTTGCTGGTGAACCTTCTCCGATAACATATTTAATATCTACATCATATTCAGATTCTGCAATAGCTTTGAATTGTTCTAAATTTTTCTCACAATCGGATTTTAATAACTCTTCAATTTCTAATACATTTTCTTCAAGCGGAAGAGCACTGACGAATCCATTTTCAACTATACTTACTGCAATAACTTGTGTTCCTATTTTAGAAGCAATGAATAAAGCATGTTTAGCAGCATTATTTGCAAAATCAGATCCATCGGTCGGTAATAAAATTTTCTCGTACATTTTAATATCTCCAATAAATCAATGTAATATAATATGATTATCTATATTAGAACTATATAATATACTTTTGGTCACGGACCTATTTATTATATTTAAGTAAGGATTTTTAGAAATATTCCTAACAATGAAGAATTCGGCAGAATTATTACAATTAATCGAAGATTTGCCAATTATTTTATTTATTTCTTGACTACATACATTTGTTGTGGCTAATTTTAAAACATCCCTAGGAGACAAATACTTTTGAGAAGTTACGCTCATTAATTTAAGTGTAAATTCTAATTCGGAAAACATATTAGCAGAATTAAGCATTAAGTTATCTGTACCTATTAAAGGTGAAAAACCAGCATTTAACATCTTTTCTAATGGAGGTATTCCAACATTCAAGGTAGCATTTGCCCTTGGACATACAACAGGATTTACTGAAGATAATATATTCAAATCATTGTTTAAAGGATTTGTACAGTGGACAACTTGATTAAAATTACAATCCACCGCTCTTTGAATCTCTGTTTTATTAAATTTATTTAAAGAATTAGTTTGAGCAACAGCATTTTCAGCAGCATGTATTGATGAAATTTTACCTTGTTTAGCACATTCAGAAGAGATTAACATTGCTACTTCATCAGTTATTTCACCAAAACCACTTGGTGCAATACCATCTGCAATTTTTAAGATTTTTCTAATAGCTATTTTAACTTTTGATAAATCAGGATTATCACCATAAAAGGAATCATCCCTTCCTAAAATTATAGTAGTTATAGGAATATCTTTGTTAGCTTCTTTTAAAAGTTTAATTCCTTCAATACCTCCTTCCCTATAATCTATAAAATGAGAAGTACCTGTATTAAGCATTTCCCACATTGATTCTTTCATTGCTTCAATTATATCATCATCTTCAGCTTCAGCTAAAGCAATATGTTTTATACCATTTGGAGGACGAACCATTTCATCAATTGAAAGACCATATCCTTCATCTTTAATAATTGAATCACCAATATGAGTATGAGCATTAACAAATGAAGGGCAAACAACACATCCAGTTGCATCAATAATTTCGCCTTCTTTAATATCTTTAGCGATTTCAATAATTTTACCAGCATCGATAAGAATATTTTCACGAATAGGTTCTAAATTGATACCTTTTAAAATAATTCCATTAGCAATTGTTATCATTAAAAATAGATTTTAATCAAAATATTATTTATAATTTAACATTAAAAATAAATAGCACAATTATTAAAAAATATTAATAATGTCTTTTTTACAAAAAAAATTAACTAAAGCAAATATATTGTATTTATTACCGTTCATAGCATTATTTGGATTTATACTATTCCAAAATTTAATTGTTGGATATTCACACGATGATTTTACATATAAATCAATGATGAGAGCTTATCCAAACATAATAGACTATAGTATAATGAGATATTACACTTGGACTAATAGAAATATAAGTGAAGCAGTAGTTCTCTTTTTCTTAAAAAGTAATATATGGCTATGGAGAATACTAGATGCTATTATTTATCCAGCTATAGCTTATTTAATTATCAAATTAACCCATAAAGAAAAAGATTTAAAATATAGTATAATATGTTGTATCTTAATAGCTATTTTTTATATATCTGTTAAAAGTGCAATTGCAAGTACTGGATTTATTACAACTTCTATAGATTATATATGGGGAATTTTATGCTTATTAATTCATTTTTATTTATTAAAACAAGTAATATTTAAAAATAAAGTGAAAGGTACCTTGAAATTAGTTTTAGTGCATTTAATATGTATAGCTACTTTTGTATTTGCAATAACTAATGAACAATTAGCAATGGTTGCATTAGGATTTTATGTATTTGGTTTCTTACATGCAATTTATAGAAAATTTACCATTCCAAATATAACTTATTTATACGTAATAATCTTATTACTATCACTAATGAATGCAATATTATGTCCTGGAAATTATAATAGAATTGCTGTTGCTTTAAAATTTTATCCGTGGTATGGACCATTAAATGTTTTAGATAAAATAAATATTGGTGTTTCAAATATTTTGAATACAACAATTACAAACTGTAATTTGATTACAGCAGTAACTTTAGGACTTTTAGGACTTTATAACTATGTAAATACTAATAAAGATCGTTTAAAACAATTTATAGGATTCATTCCATTAATAATTGTTATTATCTTTTGGATTTGTACAATTTATTATCCTTCTTTAATTAGTTTAATGTGTGCAAATATAACTCTAACAGGATATCACCCTGCAACCACATATTCTTTAATTGTTTCATTAATTATATATGCGATATTTGTAGGTAGTTTAATTTATACATTCATTATAATGTTTAAAACTAATAAAAAATTAGGATATTGTGTAGTTGCTATTAGTTTAATTGGATTAGGTTCAGCAGTAATGTATGGTTTTACTCCAACAATTCTATCTAAAGAAAGAATGTATATTTACACAAATGCATGTTGCTTAATAATTTCTTGTTTATTAACAATAGAATATATTAAAATTAAAAAATAAATGAGATGGTTTTATAAATTCTCAAGAAATAAGATACTTTTACAGAAATATTGTAAAAACGAGAGAAGTTTACCGTATCAAATATAATAATAAAGATTATGGTGAATTTAAAAAGTTATCAGATGCATTATATGAACGTGATGCTCTATATTATTGTAATTTTGATTATGATCTACTTGTTGAATCTGATTTAGAAAATAAATATGAAGATATGGAGTTACCTCCTTTCCCTGAAAGACGTCCACCGGTAGAATTAAAGGGACTAAAGTTAATAAAATAGAGAAAGAAGGGGAAATCTTATTTGACCATAAAATGAAATTGTTTTATGTTAAAAAAGGAGATACTATCTACGATTATTATGAAACAATACCTGAAGCTTATTTTTATAAAAAGAAACTTATGGACAATCAATGGGATATAAATTGTCTTATAGATAAAGTTATTGAAGTAATTGAAATAAATAAAAAATTAGATGTGAATACAATTTACGAAGTAGATATTAAGTACTGTCCTCATTGTAGACACAGAATTAAGAAAAATATTGAAGAATGTCCTCATTGTGGTATAAAACTTAAGGACTATTATTAATTATATTTCTTCAACATATTCATTTAAAGATTTTACATTAATTTTATTGTTTTGAACTGCAGCTATAGCATTTAAAGCAGCCCTAGCACCAGCTAATGTAGTTACATAAGGAATACCTAACTCAATAGCTAAACGTCTAATTATATAACCATCTTTAGCAGATTGTTTTCCTTCAGATGTGTTAATAATTAAATCGATTTCTTTATTTAAAATTGCATCTCTGATATTAGGAGAACCTTGGGATACTTTTTTGATTTTTTCAATATCTGAATCACCAGTAGCATCAGCAGTTCCACCAGTAGCAATTAATTCAAATCCTAATTCTTTAGCTTTAGCAGCAATAGGTTTAATTTTCTTTCTGTCTTGTTTTTTGACACTAATGAAAATTTTACCTTCTTTAGGTAAATCCATTCCTGCAGATAATTGAGATTTATAGAAAGCCATACCGAAGTTTTCATCAATACCGATACTTTCACCAGTAGATTTCATTTCAGGACCTAAGACAGTATCAGATTCAGGTAATTTTAAGAATGGGAATACTGCTTCTTTAACAGCTACATGATCAATTTTAATCTCTTTAGTTAAATCAAAGTCTTTTAATTTAGAACCAGTCATAATCCAGGTTGCTACTTTTGCAAGAGGTATACCAATAGCTTTACTTACAAATGGAACAGTTCTACTAGCACGAGGGTTAGCTTCAATAATATAAACCATTTCTTCATCAAGTTTTACTGCATATTGAATGTTCATCAAACCTTTTACACCTAATTCTAAAGCTAATTTAGTTGAATGTTCCCTAATTGTATCTAAAATATGTGTTGGAATAGTTTGAGGAGGAATTACACATGCAGAATCACCAGAATGAACTCCAGCTTCTTCAATATGTTCCATAATTCCAGCTATAAATACATCTTCACCATCACAAAGAAGATCTACATCTAATTCAATAGCATCTTCTAAAAATTTATCAACAAGAATTGGATGTTCAGGAGAAACTTTAACAGCTTCTTTCATATATTCTTCTAATTCATTGTTATCATAGACAATTTCCATTGCTCTTCCACCAATAACATATGATGGACGAACGAGAACAGGGAATGTAATTCTTTCAGCTACTTCTTTAGCTTCTTCAAATGAATTAGCTAAACCATAAGGAGCTTGAGAAATATGTAATTTATTTAATAAATCTGCAAATAATTCACGGTCTTCAACTCTATCAATACTCTCATAAGGAGTTCCTAATATTTTAACACCTGCATTTGCAAGAGGTACAGATAAGTTAATAGAAGTTTGACCACCAAATTGAACAATTACTCCATCAGGATTTTCTTGTTCAATAACACCCATTACATCTTCAAAGTTTAATTGTTCGAAGAATAATTTATCAGAAATATCATAATCAGTACTTACAGTTTCAGGATTGTTGTTAATTAAAATTGTTTCAATATTTTCTTCTTTTAATGCAAGAGAAGAGTGTACACAACAGTAATCAAATTCAATACCTTGACCAATCCTAATAGGTCCAGCACCTAAAATTACAATCTTTTTCTTATTAGATACTGTGAGTTCATTACCTTCATCATAAGTACTGTAATAATATGGAGTTTTAGCTTCAAATTCACCAGCACAAGTATCTACTAATTTGAAAGATCTTTTTACATTAAATCGATTAGCTAAATTCTTAATATATTCTTCAGTTTCACCAGTAAGGTTAGCTAATGTTTTATTAGATAATCCCATTTGTTTAGCTTTTCTGAAGTATTCAGGGTCTTGTAATTTTTCTAAAGTAACATCATTTTCAAAGTCAACAATGTTTTTAATTTTATATAAGAAGAAAACATCCATTTTAGTAAGTTCTTGGATTTTATTAATATCCATTCCATCTTTTAATGCAGAATAGATTTGGAAGAATCTTAAATCAGTAGGATGAGCTAAATCATCTTCAGTATAATCCATATATTCAAATCCTTCATAACACATATCTAATGAACGAATAGATTTTTGGAATGCTTCTTCAAAAGTCCTTCCAATAGCCATTACTTCACCAGTAGCTTTCATTTGAACACCAATTTCACGGCTAATTCCTCTGAATTTATCAAATGGCCATCTTGGGATTTTTACAACAACATAATCAATGGTTGGTTCAAAAGATGCTGGTGTATCTTTAGTAATATCATTTTTAATTTCATCTAAAGTTAATCCTAATGCAACTTTTGAAGAGATTTTTGCAATTGGATAACCAGTAGCTTTAGATGCAAGAGCAGAACTTCTAGATACTCTTGGGTTTACTTCAATTACTTTATAATCACCATTTTCTGGATTAAAAGCAAATTGAATGTTACATCCACCTCTAATTCCTAAAGCTCTAATAATTTTAATAGATGCATCTCTTAAAGCTCCAACTTCTTGATCATTAAGACATTGAGCAGGAGCAACTACAACACTTTCACCAGTGTGAATTCCCATAGGATCTACATTTTCCATGGAACATACAATAATGCAAGTGTCATCTTTATCTCTCATAACCTCAAATTCTATTTCTTTCCAACCTAAAACAGATTCATCAATAAGAACTTGATTAATAAAACTCATATCAATTCCATGAGAAGCAATTTCAATTAATTCTTCTTCATTATGAGCTACTCCACCACCAGTTCCACCTAATGTGAAAGCTGGTCTGACAATAACCGGATAACCAATTTCTTCTACTGCTTCAATAGCTTCTTCAACACTTTCAACTGCCCTACATTTAGGAATAGGTTCATTGAGTCTATCCATGAATTCAGCGAATAAATCACGGTCTTCTACATCTTTAATTGTGTCAACATCATTACCAAGAACTTTGATTCCATCAATAAGTCCTAAATCTCCGAGACGTGTAGTGATGTTTAAACCAGTTTGACCACCCATAGTTGGTAAAATACCATCAATATTTTCTTTTTCAATAATTTTAGCCACAAGCTCAGGAGTTAATGGTTCAGTATAAACAGTATCTGCCATGTCAATATCTGTTTGAATTGTTGCAGGGTTACTGTTAACAAGAACTGTTTCAATTCCTTCTTCTCTAAGTGACTTACATGCTTGTGAACCGGAATAATCGAATTCTGCAGCTTGACCAATTTGAATTGGTCCAGAACCAATAATTAAAACTTTTTTAATATCTTTATCAATAGGCATTTATAAACCCCTTTTTAAATTTAAATGGTAATTTAATCCTCTTTAATAATCATCCATCATTTTACTAAAGTCATCGAATACGAATTTTGTGTCGTTAGGACCAGGAGTAGCTTCTGGACGGTATTGTATACCCAATATAGGTAATTCTTCATGACCAATACCTTCAGGAGTTCCATCGTTTAAGTTAATTTGTGTTAATTCCAAGCCAGTACCTTTTAATGATTCTTTATCAATTGTAAAACCATGACTTTGAGAAGTAATATAAACTTTTCCAGTTTCTAAATCCCTAACAGGTTGATTTCCACCCCTATGACCAAATTTCATTTTAAAAGATTTTGCACCGAATGATTTAGCTATTAATTGTTGACCAGAGCAAATTCCAAAAACAGGCAATCTGTTAGCTAATTTTTGAATAGTGGTAATACTTTCAACAATACTATCTGGATTTCCAGGTCCAGGAGATACCAATAAACCTTTTGGATCATAATCTAAAATTGTTTTATAATCAGTATCATAAGGGAATACAACTACACCAATATCCCTTTGTAAAAATTCTTGAATAACACTTTTTTTAACACCACAATCGAGAATAGCTACTTTTTTATCAAAATCTTCACTAAATTGTTGGATTTCTTTTGTTGAAACTAGTTTAACTAATTCACTACCAACATCATCAGATTGATCACGCGCTAAAGCGATTAATTCATCATCATCAATTTCTTCTGTAGAAATAGCTCCTTTTAAAGTACCATATTCACGAATTTTTAAAGTCAAATCCCTTGTATCAATTCCACTTATTCCAGGAACTTTAAATTCTGTTAAAAAATCATCTAAAGTTTTTTGATATGAGAAGTTAGAAACATGCTTACAAACTTCTCTTACAACAAATCCTTCAACTTGAATTTTATCTGATTGATACCAATCTTCACAAACCCCATAATTTCCTTCTACCGGATAAGTAGACATTAAAATTGCTCCTTTTGCAGAAGGGTCTGTTAAAGATTCAGTATAACCACCCATACCTGTTGAGAAAACCACTTCCCCAACTTTTGTGGTTTCATAACCGAAACCTTCACCTTTTAAGATTGTTCCATCTTCTAAAGCTAATTTAGCTTGTTTTTTCATTAAATCACCATTTTTTAAAAATATACATTTTTAAACCTTATATATTTATGAAAGTTATACAATTTAAATCTTTAGTATTTTTTTAAATTCAAACTGAAATTTAAACTTGGAGTTGAGTGAGTTAATGCACCTAAAGAAATGATATCTACACCTAAATCTGCATAATCTAAGATATTATCTTTAGTTATTCCTCCAGAAATTTCAATTAACGAATTATTTCTAATGTTTAAATCAATTAATTTATTTAAAACATCTTCAACATCATTAGGAGACATATTATCCAACATAACAATATCTGCTTTATTTTCAACACAAGCTACAGCATCTTCTAAAGTTTCAACTTCGATTTCAATTTTTTTAGAAAAACTAGTATTAGCTTGGGCAAGTTTAAGAGCTTCTAAAGGAGAACCTGCCATTACAATATGATTATCTTTAATTAAAACCATATCATCCAAAGCAAACCTATGAGTATCTGCCCCACCTATTTTTAAAGCTATTTTATCTAATTTAGCAAGTGCAGGAGAAGTTTTACGAGTCCCTGCTATTCTAACATTATAATCTTTAACTAAATTAACCATTTCAAAAGCAGCAGTAGCTACACCACTCATTCTCATTAAAACGTTTAATGCAGTTCTTTCTAAAAGAAGAATATCACGAGCATTACCTTTTACTTCTAAAAGTAAATCTCCTTTTAAAATTTTATCTCCATCTTTTAAGCAGGAAGTTATTTGAATATCTTTTGAGTCGAATAAATCTTTAATAATATCAATACCTGCAAGAATACCATTTTCTTTAGAAACAATTTGACCAATAGCCAAAGCATCTTTTTTAACAACAGCATTTGAGGTTATATCCCCAAAACCTTCATCTTCTTCAAGCATGTAATAAATTATTTCGTTCAAAAAATCACCTTTATTACATATACTTTATATTTTTTAAAATATAAACCATTAAGTAGTGATATAATGGAATTAATATTTTTAGGAACTTCCTCTGCAGTACATTCAAAAAATAGAAACCACCCCGGAATCGTATTTAAGGGATTTGGAGAACATATATTGTTTGATTGTGGAGAAGCAACTCAAAAACAAATGATTTTTGCTCAAGTTAGTCCTATGAAAATTTCTAAAATATTTTTAACACATTATCATGGAGATCATATTTTAGGACTTCCCGGTTTAATCGAATCAATGAACTTTGGTGGAAGAGAAAAACCATTAGACATTTATGGTCCTAAAGGAATTGAAAAAATAGCTACGGTAGTGAGAAGCCTTAGTAAAGAGAATTTTAAATTTGAAATAAATTACCATGAGATTAGTGAAGGGACAATAATTGAAACTGAAGAATATGTAATAAAATCATGTAGAGTTAGACATAATGTAGAGTCATTAGCTTATTCAATAGAAGAAATCAAGAAACCAAAATTCTTACGTGAAAAAGCAATTGCATTAGATATTCCTGAAGGTCCATTATATGGTCAGCTCCAAGATGGAAATGCTGTTGAATTAGAAGATGGAAGGATAATTCAACCAGAACAAGTTCTTGGAAAAGAAAGAAAAGGTGTAAAAATCTGTTATTCAGGAGATACACGATTGTGTGAAGAAATGATATTATTTGCAAAAGAAAGTGATATTTTAATTCACGAATCAACATACCTTATACAAGATTATGATAAAGCTCAACAAAATGCACATTCTACTACACAAGATGCAGCAGTAGTTGCAAGAGATTCTAATTCAAAACAGTTAGTATTAACACATATTAGTACTAGATATGATGAAGAATTCCCAATTGTTGAAGAAGCAAAAGAAATATTTGAAAATACAATATTAGCAGAAGATTTAATGAGAATTGAGATAAAATGAATTTGGCAGTACCATTAATAGAAATAATATAATAGCTGCAACATTATAGGCAGTTTTATTCTAGTAAGATTAATAAGTTATTCAGTAAACAAAATTGATAAATTCAATATTGATATGAGCTTAGTTTATCTTACCAGAGATATTCTTCAAGCAATTATCGTGTTTATTGCTATATTAATAGTTTTAGATATTTTTGGAATTAATTTAACAAGTATTTTTATAAGTTTAGGAATTGCAGGTATTGCATTGGGTTTTGCATCCAAAGATATAATATCTAATTTTATGAGCGGAATATTATTATTAGCTGATAAAAATGTTAAAGTAGGAGATGTTATTGAAATAAATGGATATAAAGGTATTATTAAGAAAATTAGTTTCAGAAATACAAATATAGAAAACACTGATTTAGAAATTATCACGATTCCAAATCAAACATTATCAAATAATCCTTATACCAAATTTAACAGAGCAGAAAGGAAGAAAATTGCAGTTCCAGTTACTATCCCTCCAGAAATAGATGTAAAAGTTTTTGAAGATAGAATATTAACATTTGTAAATTCAATGGAAGTAGTAGGAAACGAACCAAAAGCATTTTTACAATCTGTAGAAATTGGAGACTATGGAACAAAAGTAATAGTAAAATGTTTCCTTAAAAAATTTAAAGATAAAAAATTACATGAAATAACCGTTTTAAACAAATCACGAAAAATAATTGAGGAGTTGAGTAACAATGATTAACGAAATAAAAAAATTAAAAGAAGAAAAAAATGCAATAATACTTGCTCACAATTACCAACCAAAAGAGATCCAAGAAATCGCAGATTTCCTTGGAGACTCACTTGAATTATGCATAAAAGCTAGTGAAATTAAAGATAAAGATTTAGTTATCTTCTGTGGAGTAGATTTCATGGCAGAAACTGCATACATTTTAAATCCAGAAAAAAAGATTATTATTCCAGATTTAGATGCAGACTGTGAAATGGCAAATATGCTTCATGAAGAAGAATTATTAGAATCTATGAAAGAAAACCCTGATGCTGCTGTTTGCTTATATGTAAATAGTATTGCAGAAGCAAAACAACATGCAACTACTTTATGTACTTCAGCTAATGCAGTTGAAATTGTTGAAGGTTTAGATGCAGATGTAGTTCTCTTTGGACCAGATAACAATTTAGCTAATCATGTAGCTGAAAAAACTGATAAAACCATTATTCCGGTGCCAAAAGGTGGACACTGCTATGTTCATGATGCATTAACTGTTGAAGATATTGAAGCAAAAAGAAAAGAATATCCAGGTGTAGAAATTATATGTCACCCAGAATGTAAAATTGAAGTTCAACATGCATGTGATCAAGTATTAAGTACTGGTGGAATGTTAAAATACATAAAAAATAGCGATAAAGAAGAATTTATCTTAGGAACTGAAGTAGATATGATTTCAAGATTAGAAATTGAAGTTCCAGGTAAAAAGATTTATCCATTATCTGATGAAGCTATTTGTAAAAAAATGAAATTCCATAACTTAGAAAAGATTAAAGAAGCTTTAGAAAATGAAGCTCCTATAGTTAGCTTACCTGATGAAGTAGCAGCTAAATCATTAAAAGCTGTGGAAAATATGTTAAATAAATAAATTTAAAGAGAATTTAAAAACTCTTTAAATTCTTTTTCTATTTTTTTAATCTCAACAGAACCAATATGACCTAATTTAGAATCATAAATTACTAATTTTGAATTTTTAATTAATTTAGACATAGGTATAGCATCAAATTTAGGTGGAAAATACCTATCTTCATTAATAGCTATAATTAAAACTTTTGCAGTGATATTTTTTAATTTATCTTCAATATTATAAAGTAAACCTGCATCATTTCTAAACTTAATATCATAAATATTATCTAAAATAACTTCTTCACAATAATCAGAAATAGACAAATCTAATTCTTCATTATCCCTTTCAGCATAATAATCTCTTGAAAACCCTAATGGAAATTCCATTAAAGCAGCCATTTGTAAAGTTCTTTTAAGAGACTCATCATCTTCACCAGTTAAGTAATTAGGGTCAGATTCAATGATTCTTTGAACGATTTTAGAAGAAGCATAATTAGCACCAGCAGTTTTAAAACCACTTACTAAAGAAATAATAAATTCAACTTCCTCAGGATAATTAGCAGCCCAAGTTAAAGCCATATATCCACCTAAAGAGTTTCCAATAACACCATGAATCTTTTCTATACCAAATTTTTCTTTTAAAAATTTTCTTTTGAAATTAACAATATCTTTAATAGTATATTCAGGAAAATCATGTTTTAATCCAGTAGTTGAAGGAGAACAGGAATTAGGAGTTCCTAATGCTGAAAAAGAAATAAAAAAATATTTATCTTCAGTGAAAATATCTTCAGTTAATGGATGTATTTTCTTAACAGAATTATAATTTCCTGCAGATCCATGACAATAAACAACAACATTATTCATTTTACCTTCAGAGTCATATTTAGGCTCACCAAATGTTGTATATTCTACTAAAACATCTTCAAGTATTTTACCATTTTCAAATTCAAATTTATCTAAAATAAAAGTCTCAGCATCATAAGTTATTTCTTCACACATTTAACCACCAAAAAATTTGTTAATTAAATTCATATTTTCAACAATTTTAACATCAAAAGGACGTCTCTCTTCACAATCCCTACATTCAATACAATCTTCAGCATTTGCACTTAAATCGTTATAATGAGCACGAATTGACTCAGGAATTTCATCATGACGTTTAGCTAAATCATAATATTTATGGACCATAGCGATATCAATTTCACTAGAACAAGGAGAACAATGGCCACAATATAAACATTGACCTTTATAAGAATGCAAAGGAGCATTAACTAAAACAGAAGCATAATTTTTCTCTTCATCAGTTGCAGTTTCGTATTTTAAACCCTCTTTTACTTGTTCAACACTTTCAACACCAATAAGAATTGATGCAACACCTTTTTGAGATAATGCATATTCAATACAATGAACAGGAGTTAAAGCTACACTAAAAGGAGAAGTTTCTTTATTAAACAAAGTTCCGCTAGAAAATCCTTTCATTACTGTGATAGCTATGTTTTTATCTTCACAAATTTGATAAAAATTAGCTCTTTCAGAATCAATTCCCCTAAAATCTTCAGAAAATCTTCCATCTTCACGAATTTCTTCAATAGTCATTCCAGGAACCATATCAAAAGCAGGATTAATACTAAACATTATTAATTCAATTTCTTCATATTCAGTAGCAAGTAATGCAACTTTAGTATGATGAGTAGAAAGCCCAATATGTTTTATAGTCCCTTCATTTTTGAGTTTTCTAACATATTCGATGAATTCACCATTCATTATTTGTTTAAACTCTTCAATATCATCTACAAAATGAATCATTCCAAAATCAAGATAATCAGTACCTAAACGAGCCATTTGATCATCAAATGATTCAATAACCTTATCCATTTCTCTTGTTTTTACATATTGATTATCCTGCCAAATTGGTCCAATATGCCCTTGAATAATCCACTTATCCCTACTATCCTTAATAGCTAATCCAATATCAGAACGTACTTTAGGTTCACTCATCCAACAATCCATTAAATTAATTCCTTCTTTTTCACAAAAAGAAATTATTTCTTTAGCTTCTTCAGTTGTTTTTCCCTGAATCCATTCAGCCCCTAAAGATATTTCACTAGCTTTTAAACCAGTTTTTCCTAATTCCCGATATTTCATTTTTACCACAATTATCTTTTATAAATAAGATTAGTCATTAAAGATAAATAAATAATGTTATATCAGAACATACGAAAAAACTTAAAGAATATAATTTAATTGATAAAAAAGAATAAAAAAAGTAAAAAAATAGAAAATGGATTAATCATTAAAGCTAGTTACATATACTGTTACAACATCACATAAAGCACATATATAGAAATTTTTATAAGCTATCCAATCACCATCATCATAGAAAAATGCTTCACAATTATGTGAACCAAAGATACCTGCATCAATCCATATATCACCATATTGATCTGTATAACCTGATCCAAGAAGCTCACCATCATCCTTATCATATATTTCTACATAAGTATTAGCCCAACGAAAACTATCATAATCACATTTGAACATCACAAGAGTAGATCCGAAAAAAGTTAAATCGTTAGTTTCATTGGTAGTATTATCTGCTATGCAAGTAGTAGTATTATCTGCTATGCTAATAGTAGTATTATCTATGGAAGATACTGTATCATCACCATTAAAATCAGCAGCACTACTAACACCTAATGATAGAATAGCTCCAAATACTAAAAATATTATTAAAATTTT
>JAKSUH010000167.1 GCA_024413395.1 archaeon | reverse complement strand
GATAATATTTTTGTAAATGATAATGCTTTTGTTTTTATTAATACAACTTTAGAAAATGTTAATTCTGTTTCAAATTATGTATTTAAAAAATCAGAAAAAAGTTCACTCTGTGTTAAATCATTAGATATTAGTAATCCTCCTATTTTTGAAGTTGAAGTTTATAATGTTGGGGACTTTATAAATGCTTTAAACACTCCTCATTATGATACTTGGGGTAAAAAAATCTATTTACACTGTAATATTAATTTACCAGAGGATGTCTATTTCATAATTGATGAACCTGTGGAAATTATTTCTTATGAAGGTGAAAAGTATTCAATTAATGATGATGAAGATTCTAATTTCTTAATTAATAAACAAGGTAGTTTACAAATTAAAAATACTAAAATTCCTGGGTGCGATCTTGTTTTTAATAATTATGGAAATGTTCGTTGTGTTAATACTTATTTTGATAAAAATGATTTTGTTATGAAGAATTATGGTGGTTATTTTAATTTTACTAGTTGTGTTTTTGATGCTAGGAGAGGTTCTATTTATTCAGAAGGTAAAACAATATCTCATATTGTTAATTGTAAATTTATAGATGGTGAAGGTTTGTCTTTTTGGGAAACTATGATTAAATGGGTTCCTGGTGTTGATTTGCAAGAAGTCAATATATTCTCTTTAGATTCTAAAATTGTTGTTCTTAATACTACTTGTTCTTATGAATGTGATGAGGATGAGGGAGGTATTATATCTAAACGTAATACTTTAGATCCTCTTATCAAATATATTAATGTTAGTGATAGTAAATCTTTACGTGATGCAGGTAGTAAAGTTTGGCAAGATAAGGTAATAGTGATTAAATTGTAATTAATTTCACTAATTCTAATAATATTGATATTGACTTTTTTGATGGTAATCTATTCCATCCTCGTTTCACTACTTTAATTTTCAATGGTCAAGGAAATATTATTAAAGCTAAAAATAATGATGAGGATGATTTATTTAAATTTATATTAATTGAAAAAATTGTTTTGTATATATTAATGATTTAACTTTATCTAAATTCAATACTGCAATTTTAAATTATGGATATTGTGTATTAAATAATTCCTTTTTAACACATAATCGTATTAATACTCTTATAAAAGAAGATTATGGAGGGGCTATAGATAATCGAGGTATTTTAATTTGTGTTGGTTGTACTTTTCATGATAACTATGCAAAATATGGTGGTGCTATTTATAATAATTTAGGTTATTGCAAATTAATTAATTGTACTTTTATGATAATGTAGTTTATGATTCAGATGGTTGTAATGATGTTTATAATCATAATTCTGCATTTGCAGTTTTAGTTAATTCTTATTGTGATGATATTAAAAACTGTTATGGAATGTCTAAATTCAATAAAGACCTTCTTATTTCAGGAACTGAACTTGGAACTATTGTGTTAAGTTGCGGTGTAGGTGCTGTTGCGTCTTGTGCAGGAGGGGTTTTTATTGGTACTGTTGTTGGTTCTTCAGTCGGTATTTTTGGTGTTATATATGTGGCTGA
>JAKSUH010000166.1 GCA_024413395.1 archaeon | reverse complement strand
TTTGTTTTAAATTGATAAGTTATTATTTAACATTAATAACTTTCTTTCCTTTGTAATAACCACAATACTTACAAACAGTGTGTGGTTTAATAGGTTTACCACATTTAGGGCAAACAGTTGTTTTAGCAGGTTTTAATGCGTGATGACTTCTACGCATTCCTTTTCTGCCTTTTGATGTTCTTCTTTGAGCTACTGCCATAAAATACTCCGTATAAATGTGTAATTATTATATATTTTATTTAGAAAAATTTACTTATATTTTATCTTTTTTATAATTGAAATTATATATTAAAAATAATATATAATAGTCCCATGAAATTAAGAGATATTATTTCCATAAGTCCACAAATATTGGAGGGAATATTATTACTTGAAGTAAGAAAAATTCCTGGACTTGCTGTTAAAAATATCAAAAAATTAATTGCTGATGATGAAAAGTGTAGTATCACAATTTATATTACTCCTTTCTCTGCGTTGGCAAATATACATTCCATTGCTTGTGAAATACAACAAGCTATTAATTTTTATTTAACTAGTCAATTCGATGTTAAAGAAGGCGAAATAAAAATTAATGTTGTTGTTCTAGCAGGAGAAGGGGAGTAAAATGATTTCCATTAATGCTAAAACATTAAAAGCAATGTTTTATCAAGGTACAAAATTAATTGAAAATGATTTTGAATACATTGATGAATTAAACGTTTTCCCAGTTCCAGATGGTGACACAGGTACTAACCTTAAAATTACTACTGCTGGAGCTTATGAAACGATTGCTGATCTAGAAACTACAGACTTATCATTACTAACACAAACATTTGCTCGTGGTTTATTAATGAATGCCAGAGGTAACTCTGGAGTTATCTTTAGCCAAATCTTTAAGGGTTTTGCTTCAGTATTTAAACCTGAACAAAAAGAAGCAAGCATTTCTGATTTTATTACTGCTTTTAAAGTTGCTCAAGAATATGCTTATAGGTCTGTTGCTACTCCAATTGAAGGAACTATTTTAACTGTTATTAGAGTAGTTGCAGAAAGATTAGCTGAAACAAGTGGTCAATTTAAATCAGTTGAAGACTTATTTAAATTTATTCATCATGAAGCAAAAGTTATTCTTGATAAGACACCTAACTTCCTTGTTCAACTAAAACAAGTTGGTGTAGTTGACTCTGGTGGTTATGGTCTAACATGTTTCTTTCATGGAATGAAAGATGGATTATTAAATCCAACTACTGTCACTGCTAAGAAAAAAGACGATGAAAGCAAACCTCAACCTAACATTAACAAAAACTTTGTTGATAACAATGAAGGTTTTGGTTATTGTTCTGAATTTATTTTAAAACTTGGATCAAAGGTTACTGTTGACCAAGACGATAAAGAACGTTTCAAAGAAAAAGAATTTAAAGAACGTATAAGCAAAATGGGTGATTCTTTTGTTTATGTAAAAGATGACGACATTGTAAAAGTTCATGTCCATGTTGTTAAGCCTTATGACTTGTTAGCTTATGCTGCAAAGTTTGGTGAATTTACTAAAGTAAAAATTGAAAACATGACAATGCAATTCTTAA
>JAKSUH010000165.1 GCA_024413395.1 archaeon | reverse complement strand
TTTTTCACTAAATAAATTAAAATAAATAATTAAAACTAAATTAAATTGATCATATTACATACATAACCATATGTAAATCCAAATAAAAAGCCAGTTACTAATCTACGATTATTATTACTATAATAATTTGTAAATTTCTGCACGCAACCATCAAGCACCATAGGAATAAATAAAATAAAAATCCAATAAGTTTTATAAAATCTTATAAAAAATCCCATAGAATAACTTAATAAAAAACCTAATAAAATACCTGTACATCTTGCACATACAGGTAATTGTTTATTTTTTATAAAAAAACTACGCTCTGGTTTTTGATGACATAAATGTCCAAAAAACTCAAATATGGAATTATATACTTCCATTAAATAACCTCCCAATTATAAATTTGTTATAATGAATAGTATATAAAGGTTCTGAAAAAAGAATAAAATAAAAAAAGAAAAAGTTGTAATTAAAAAAAGTACCTAAAAAGGAGAATCCCTTTCGAGTAAAGGTACAACAGTTTCTTTAAGATATTTAGGAATATCTAATTGTTGTGGACAAATAGCTGCGCAAGCACCACATTCATCACATTCAGATGCTTTTGGATGATTACCATTCTTAGTCATATTAATATAAGTTAAAGTAGGAATTGAAAATCCAGGAATACCATTTCCACGTTTTTCAGAATTAACAAGTTCAAAATATCTTGAAATAGGCATTTCAATAGGACAATGACTAAGACAATATTTACAATAAGTACATGGAATTTCAATTTCAGATACAATCATTTCTGTAACTTTATTAATCACTTCATATTCTTCATCATTTAATGGTTTAAAGTTTTCCATTGAATTGAGATTATCTTCTAATTGTTCTAAATTACTCATTCCACTTAAAGTACAAATAACTCCATCAATACTTCTACAGAATCTAAGAGCCCAAGAAGCAAGAGATTCATCAGGATTATAATCAGTGAATACTTTTTTAATATCATCAGATAAGTTTACAAGCATTCCACCACGAATAGGTTCCATTACAATAATATCTACACCATATTTATTAGCTACTTCACAACATTTTCCAGATTGAATTCCATCATTATCCCAATCAACATAATTAACTTGTAATTGTACAAATTCTATCTCAGGGTGTTCACTTAAGATTTCTTCTAAAAAGTCTGCATCATCGTGGGTTGAAATACCAAGATGTTTAATTTTGCCCACTTCTTTTAATTCTCTTAAAAATTTAAATGAATCAAGGTTCTTAAATCCATTATCAGTCCATCCAGTTGCATTATGTAACATATAATAATCAAAGTATTCAAGACCAGTTCTCTCAATTTGTTTTGTAAAATACTTCTCAAATTCATCTTCACTTTTCGGCATATTATATATTGGTAATTTATCAGCTACAACATATGATTCTCTTGGGAATCTGTCTACAACAGCTTCTTTAAAAGCCACTTCGCACATTCCTTCATGATAATCAAATCCTAAATCAAAGTAGTTAAAGCTTGATTCCATATATTTATCTACCATCTTTTTAACAAGCTCTATATCAACAGAAGACTCATCATTTTCATCTAATTGAGGTAA
>JAKSUH010000164.1 GCA_024413395.1 archaeon | reverse complement strand
AGAATTAGATGATTTAAAACTTAAACATAGTAATGAAATTAATTCTTTAAAAGAAATTCATGAAAATAATATTAAAGATAAAGATTCTAAAATTAATTCTTTAAATGAAAGTATGGCATCTGCTGGTGAAAAAGTAAAAGATGTAGAATCTAAATTAACTGTTGTTGAAAATAAATTAGCTTCTAAAGAAGATGTTGTTTCACGTCAACTTAATCAAATTGAGAATTTAACTAATCAAATAGCTGATTTAAAAGAAGTAAATTCTTCTTTATCTAGAATGAAAGAATCTTTAGATACTGAATTTAATAACTTTAAAACTATTGAATTAAATGAACTTAATCTTAAATTAAAAGAAGCTTTAAATGAAGTTCAATCTAAAGATCTTGAAGTTCAATCTAAAAATAATGAAATTCAAGCTATTTCTAATGATTTAAAAGTTGCAGAATCTAAAATTGTTGTGATTAATCAAGAATTTGCAGATTATAAAAATGAAGCTGCAGCGAATGAAGTTAAATTAGCTACTGCTTTAAATTCTATTGAAGATAAAAATGCAGAAATCAATAATCTTAATTTAAAAATTGATAGTCAAAGAGATCTTATTACTGATTTAAAAACTAATTTGGTTAATAAAGATAGTCTTATTGCACTTCAAAGAGAACTTGATAATAAAGAATTATCTCTTAAAGAGAAAGATGTTCAAATTAAAGTATTAAAAGAAAAATCTGTATCTAAAGAAGACTTTAATCAAATTCAAAACGAATTATCTAAGAAAGAACTTCAAATTAAACGTTTAAATGAAGTTAAAGATTTATTCTTTGAATTATCTGATAAAGAACCAGTTTCTTCAATCCTTGATGAGGACATTGTTAATAATGTTTCAGATGATGATAGCTATTTATTAGAACTTAATGAGATTAAAAAAGATTTAGAAGAAGCTAAAGAAAATAATCTTAAACTCCAATCTGTTGGTGATTCCAATTCTAATGAAGAGTTAAATGATCTTAAAAAAAGAAATTGAAGGTTATAACTCTTCTATTGAAGAATTAGAAAAAATAAAAGTAATTTATGAGAAACTTACTGCTCCTCAATTAAAAGATTTAACTTCTATTCAATCTCAAATTTATCAATTGCTTCCTGATGAACCGATGGATACTTTAGCTGTTAAGAATTATATGAATAAAGTTGCATTTGAGAATCTTACTTTTGCTAATACTAAAAATATTCTTAAAAGTTTAGAGAAAAAAGGTTATGTTGAAGGATCAGTTAATGACCAAGACATTACTTTCTGGAAAAAATTGTAAAAGAAGAATAATTCTTTTTTTATTCTATTTTAATTTTATTTTTTCTTATTTTTTATTTTATTTTCTATTAATTTATTTTAATAAATTTTTTAGTTTAATTTTTCTATTAATTTATATTTTAATAGCTATTATTTAGTTAATATTTTTATAAAATCTTATATATCTCAAAATATTTTTGTCTTATTTTGGTTCAATTTTTATTAAAAAAATTTAGAATAATTGTTGTATTTTGTGTGTAAACCTTAAAGGAACATCTTATTTTAATAAATTATTGTAACTAAATTATTTTCATAT
>JAKSUH010000163.1 GCA_024413395.1 archaeon | reverse complement strand
AAAATAAAAAAATATTTTAAAATAAGTTTTTTACCCGAAATATAAGTTTTAAACTTTTTAATTTGTTTTTCAAATAACCCATAATTATTTATTTACATAATCCATCCATCATTTATTGAATTAATTATTTTTTTTAACCTTTAGTATTTGTAGGGAATTGTTTGATAAATTCATCCAAACTTAACTCTTCTCTTCCATACATAACAAATGAACCATCTCCATAGAAGACATTATTAGTAAATTCTAGATTTTTTGCGTATTTATCAGAAAATTCAATATCAATATAATTTCCAGTACTAGTAAATTCATTGTGTTCGAAAGTTATTCCATTTACTTTACTAACAATAACTTCTTCTCCATCTTTTGTTCCCTTTATTACATTACTTTTAATAACAGTATTTTTTACTTCACCAGTATCCTGTTGATCAAATCCTCCGATTCTAATACCAACTTCAATATTATCTTGAATTAAATTTCTTTGGACCAAGATATCTGTAACAGGGTATTGATCATTTCTTTCTTCACTTCCAATTTCTATTCCATATTGTGACTTAACGATGGTATTATCACTAATTAAAATTTCTTTACTTCCATCAGCATATATTCCAGCACAACTTGCATAAGGACTTACAGATCCAGTGACATAGTTGTACATTCCTACTGATTTTCTTGGCTGATCTAAAGATTGAGTTTTGCAATAACCAGCATTACCATAAAAGTCAATTCCAATATTTGTATTGTCTTTGACAATATTTAATAAAACATAAATATTTTCGCAATTACCAGCAATAGAAATAGCTTCACTATATCCTAAAACATTGTTAGAGACAATATTTTCGAAAATCATTACTTGTTTAATTCCTTTAGAACTTTCTCCGAATAATAAAATTGCATTAGCATTGTAATCTGTACCGATTTTTGGAGTTTTAATACTATCAAAAACATTGTTTCTGATAATAATATGATGTTGTCCTCCTTCATAAAAGACAATACCAGCAACATTTTTACATTGGGCATCTTTAAAAGTTATATTTTCTACAATAATATAACTTCCACCGATTTCTAATAAATGGATTTCCCCTGAGCCATTTGTGCTTGAAGTTAAAATAGCTTCTTCATTTGGAGCTGAAGATATTACAATATATGCTGAAGCTTCACCATTGGCAAAGACTCCTACTCCTTCTTTGACGTCGTATTTACCTCCTTTTAAGTAAAGGTGGGTTCCGGCTTTTAAAGCATCTAAAGCATCCTCTAAAGAATAAGGAGAAGATTCTGAACCATCTCCTTTTCCATTGGGGGCTGCATATATTGTTTTTGTTGCCTTTGGAGATTGAGTGGCCATTGAAATGAAATCAGCGTCAGAAATGTAGTCGTTTGGTATACCTAAGTTTTTTAATTCTTTGATTTCATTTGGGCTTAGTTCTTGAGTTCCAACTGTTTTTATTGTTTCTTTCTGACAAGAAACAACACAAAGTAAAAATAAGTAAAAGTATGCAATTACTTTTCCTTTCATTAATTATATTAAAATTTTTTAATATTTATATTAAATAAGATTTTTAGCTGATTAATATATTAAATAATATATTTATATTAATATATTATT
>JAKSUH010000162.1 GCA_024413395.1 archaeon | reverse complement strand
CTTACTAAATTAGATATTATGGACGCTGGTACTGATGCTAGAAAAGCTTTAATGAACGAGGAAATTCCTTTAAGACTTGGTTATGTTGGAGTAAAAAATAGATCAAAACAAGATTTAGTTAGTAAATTATCAATGGCCGAAGCGGCTAAAAAAGAAAAAAGCTTTTTTAGTTCTCATCCTGTTTATAGAAGCATGCCTTCTGGGTATCTTGGAACTGATGTATTAATTAATAAATTAACTAAAATTTATTTTAAAATTATTAGAGAAAATTTACCCAGAATTATTAAAGCTGTTAATGATCATATTAAAACGGCTGAAGAAGAATTAGATAGTTTAGGAAAGCCTATGCCTACTGATGATGCGGGAAGAATGAGCATGTTATGGAATATGCTTAATGATTATTGTGATACTTTTAAAGGAGTTCTTGAAGGTACTTATGATAATAAAAGAATGAATTATTTAAAAGATGAAGGAGCTTTTAAAATTAAAGTTTTGTTTAAAAAATTATTAGAAGGTTTTACTGGTGATTATAAAGCTACTAAAGAATATTCTGATGAAGATATTAATTATGCTTTAACTATTCATGAAGGAGATTCTATTCCTGGATTTCCTAGTGTTGATGCTTTTATTTATTTACTCAGGCCACAGTTGGAAAAATTAAAAGAACCAATTGAGGAATGCTTCACTTGTACTTTTCAATATTTGGATTATTTATCTAATAAAATTTTAGAAAAAACTTTCTTAAGATTCCCTCAAGCAATTAATGACATGACAGATTTAATTAATAATTATTTAAGTGAAGAAAGAGAAAAAACTAAATATTTAGTGGATAGTATTGTAGAAATGGAAATTAATTATTTATTTACTAATGACCACGAATATTTAAATAATTTCACTTCATTTTTACCCAAACATCAAAGAAATATTCAACCTCAAACTCAACAACCTCCAATGGGAATGCAAGGACAACAAGGAATGAATACAGGAATGCAAAAAGCTCCTGGTCAAATGGGAGGAAATCAAATGGGAAATAATCAAATGATTCAGCCACAACAACCAGTGGCTCAGCCTAAAGCTGACGCTAAAAAAATTTTTATTAAAGAAATTAGAAGTAGAATTGAAGCATATTTCAAACTTATTGTTAGAAATTTAAGAGATAGTATTCCTAAATTGTTAGGAAATTTCCTTATAAGAGAAATCGAAGAAAATATGCAAATTAAATTGTATAATAAATTAAATAAAGCTAAGGAAATGGCTGATTTACTTAATGAACCTGAAAGTGTTACTCAGAGAAGAAAGGAATTAAATGATATGATTAAGGTTATGAGAAATGCACAAAAAATTATTAGGAGAGATCCCGATCTTATGAGTGTTATGCAGATTAATATTAATGATAGTGATATTGCTGCATCTAAAGAAACTAAGAATAAGAAAGAAGGAGGAAATTGGTAAAATAATTTCTTTTCTTTTATGATATATGGTTTATTTAAAATTAAATAGATTATTTAAAATAAAAAGTTTAAATAATTTAATATCCGGTGATTGTGGATTTTGATTTGTTATTGTTTATTTTGGATTTGTGATTGGGTTTTATTTCTAATTCTCAATACCCAATCTCTAATCC
>JAKSUH010000161.1 GCA_024413395.1 archaeon | reverse complement strand
AGCATCAACTAACTTATTAATTGATTTATTTACAGTCTTATTAATTTTTTCATCACTTACTTCAATAAAGTCATTACAGGTAGCTATTTTCATATCTTCTAAAGAATTTTCACCTAAAACACTGGTAAAATCAGGTTCTTCCCACTTAAGCGAAGTACATTCTGTTTCATCATAATCAACAATAGTGTTTAATGCTAAAGCAATTCCACTTACGTCATTTGCAAATGGTCCAATTTGGTCTAAACTCATGGATAAATCAAGTAAACCTTGTCTAGAAACTGCACCGTAGGCTGGTTTAAATCCTATAACTCCACAATGTGAAGCAGGGTTTCTAATTGAACCTCCTGTATCTGAACCTAAAGCAATATCACACATTTCAGCAGCAATAGCAGCAGCTGATCCTCCAGATGATCCTCCAGGGATTCTACCTGGTGCTGCAGGGTTATTAGTAATACCATAATATGAAGTTTCAGTTGAACTTCCTGCTGCAAATTCATCCATATTTGTTAAACCGATAACAATACCATCTTCTTTTAAAATTCTATCAATTACAGTAGCATTATAACTTCCATAGTAATTTTCTAAAGTTTTACTAGCTGCTGAGACTATTAAATCTTCTACATTAATGTTTGCTTTAATACCAAATACTAATCCAGATAATGATCCAACTTTATCTCCGTTAGCTATTTTGTTATCAATTTCTTCAGCTTGTGCAATAGCTTTTTCGCTATTAAGCTCTAAAAAAGCATTAATATCTTGATTTTTTTCTTCTATAATGTTGAGAAATCCTTCTACATTATCTTTTGCAGAAAGCTCTTTATTTTGAATAAAGTTTAATTTTTCAATGACTTTCATTAAAACACCTGATTTATATAATATTAATAATTTATATTTTTATATTTAAATAAGTTAACTATTTCTTCTTAATTTAAATAATTTTTTTCATACAATTATTTGAACAATTCTAAAAAATTAGACTTATTTTTCATGTATTAAATAAATTTTTATATTCATATCAGATTTTATTGTACAAACTTCTTCTAAATAATATGATGAATGGTCTAAAGTTACAGTTTCATTTATTTCTTGAATTGCTAAATAAACGGTTTTATTATGGTTTATTTGATTAATTGTATTAGAATCTTTTAAAATTTCATCAAGTGGATAAATCGAATCGTATGTTCCATCACAACTAATTCTTTGGAATGTATCATTTGGTAAATAAAGTTTAAATGATGTTATATATACGTCTTCTAAATCACAAATAATAATCTTATCTTCACCAAACACATTTTTTAACATGTTTGTTCCGTTTTAAATCCTTCATCATTGTAATTTTGAGTATCAATGAATGCAATATATCCAAATACAGAACAGATTAAAATTATAATTAATATTGGGATGAATATTTGTTTCTTATCATATTTTTTGCTAGTAAAATAGATATACCTAACCATAATAATCCCATTGCTGGAATCAAATAACGTGGATGTATAAAAGGATTAATTATCAATGATCCAATAATTCCTATAAGACTTACAAATAATATTACTAACATTCCATATATTGCATATTTCATAGTTAAATCTTTGTTTTTTTCTTTAACAAACAAAAATACTAAAATTAAAAAAGAAATTAAGAGTAAAATACCTAAAATTGAAGGAGAGCATATTTCATTTCCTTTAATCATTTGATTTACA
>JAKSUH010000160.1 GCA_024413395.1 archaeon | reverse complement strand
GAAAAATAATACAAAAAAAATACAAAATTCAATTATAAATCAAACCAAATGTAAATAAATATAAAAAAAAAATATAACAATATAAAATAAAAAAAATAAATAAGTTATATAATTAATTAATAAATGGAAGGTGATAATCAAAATAACCAAGTACAACAAGAGCTAAAAGAACCAGAACCTTTGAATTTATTAGCTGTGATAGGATTCAACGGAGGAGTAATCGACGGTTTGATTTTACATCCAGACAATGAAACCCTAATATTCCCAATAGGAAGTCAAATAGTAGTACGTAATGTTTTGACTAGACAAGATAAATTTTTAAAAGGACACACAAATTATATCAGTGCTTTAACTTTATCAAGTAGTGGAAGATATTTAGCATCAGGTCAAAAAACATTCAGTGGATTTAAAGCTGATATTATTGTATGGGATTTACAAACAATGACATTACTTCACAGATTTTCCATTCATAAATATTTAATACAAAGCCTTAGTTTCTCTTATAATGAAAAATATTTAGTATCTTTAGGAGGTGCTGAAGATAATTATCTGATAGTCTGGGATGTTCAAACTGGTAAAGCTCTTTGTGGTAGTACAGCGGGAACTGATTTTGTTCACCAAGTTAAATTTTATAATAAAAGTGATAATCGTATAGTAACTTGTCAAAATTATGGTATTAGAATCTGGACTATTAATTACCAAGATAAAAAATTATTATCTTTAGATGTCAATTTTGGGAACTTGAAAAGACAAATACTTTGTATGTGTATAGATCCTTATGATAAATTCGCCTATTTCGGAACTAAATCAGGAGATATTTTAGAAATTGACTTAAATAATGCTATATATAAGCGAATTGGTCCTTGTAAAAAATTATTCCCCCAGGGAGTGAATTGTATTCAAATGTTACCAAATTCTGATCTTTTAGTAGGAACAGCTGATGGTTTACTGGCTAAAGTTGGTTACACTGATTTCAAAGTTAAAAAAGAAGCCAAAATCTTAGGAGGAGTAACCTCAATGGCTTTGACTGCAGAAAGCGCATACTTTTTCTGTGGGACTGAACAGTCAAATATTTATTGGGTAGAGACTTCAACTTTAAAAAATGAAATTAGAAATACCTGTCATAATGATAGAATTAATGATATACAATTCCCTTATGAATACAGTGGAGTATTCGGAACTTGCGGAAAAGAAGATATTAGAATATGGAATTCAGAAACAAGACAAGAACATTTAAGAATTCATGTACCTAATTTAGAATGTTACTGCTTTGGTTTCATGAAAGATGGTAAAAGTATTTATTCTGGATGGCATGATGGAAAAATTAGAAGTTTCTTACCTCAATCAGGAAAATTAATTTTCTGTATTAATGAAGCACATACAAATGGAGTTACTGCTATAACTGCTACAAGTGATTGTCAAAAAATTGTAAGTGGTGGTATGAATGGAGAAATTAGAGTATGGAGAATATCACCTTATGCTCAGAAAATGGAAGCCTCTTTAAAAGAACATAGAAGTCGTGTTTGGAATATTGTAGTAAATTCAAGAAATGATCGTGCTATTTCTGTATCTGCTGATGGTTCTTGCATTGAATGGGATTTGAATAATTATACTAGAGTGATTTGTTTATTTGAAACTACTATGTTTAAACAATTGATATATCATCCTGATGAAAGTCAAATTTTAACTACAGGTACTGATAAGAAAATTACTTATTGGGATTTGATAGATGGGGCTGAAATTAGAAGCATTGATGGAAGCTTAGATGGTGAAATTAATACTTTAGCTATGTGCAAAAGTGGAGAATTCTTTATTAGTGCTGGAGAAGATAAAGAAATCAAAATCTGGGAATATGATACTGCTATTCCTATGTGGAAAG
>JAKSUH010000016.1 GCA_024413395.1 archaeon | reverse complement strand
AATTTTATTATAATAAATAAATTAAAATAATAAATATAGAAGGGATAAAATGTCATTAGATAAACAAGCACAAGAAAAATTCGAATATAGCGGATACCGTTTTGTAGGTGAACATGGGCATGCAGCTGCAAAAATATGTCATTGGACTAAACAAAGTATTTTAGACAAAGGTGTTTGTTATAAAGAAAAATTCTATGGTATTGAATCCCACAGATGTTTACAAATGTCTCCTTCTGTATCTTTCTGTCAACAAGAATGTGAATTTTGTTGGAGAGACTTAAGTTATACACAAACTGAATGGGAAGGAGATTATGATGATCCTAAAACTATTATAGATGGTGCAATAGCTGCTCAAAATCAATTATTATGTGGTTTCTTTGGTAACGATAAAGCTAATCGTAAAAATTAGAAGAAATGAAACAACCTACAAATGCAGCTATCTCACTTGCAGGTGAACCAACATTATATCGTAAAATTGATGAATTAATAGGTGAATTTAATAGAAGAAAATTTTCAACATTTTTAGTTAGTAATGGTCAATGTGTAGACAGATTACGTAATCTAGAAAACGAACCTTATCAACTATACCTTTCCTTAGATGAACCTAATAAGAAAATCTATAATTCAGTTTGTAACCCTCAAATAATAGATGGTTGGAATAATTTAAATGAGTCATTAGAAACTTTATCTAGTTTTTCATCAAGAACATGTAAGAACAACATGTGTTAAGGGTAAAAATATAGAAAACCTTGAAAAATATGGAGAACTTATTGAAAAAACAAATCCTAATTTTGTTGAAATAAAAGCATATATGTGTGTTGGATCTTCTCGTGAAAGATTAACATTAGATAATATGCCAAGTTTTAATGAAGTTATTAGCTTCGCTGAAAAAATAGGTGATGCTTGTGGTCGTAAAATAGTAAATGACTCTGAAATAAGTCGTGTTGTTTTATTAGAATAAATAAAAAAATAAAAAAAGGAAAGCGATTAAGCTTTCAATGAGTTACAGAGTTCAACAGCTCTTTTAGCTGCTTTTTCCATAGATACTTCATAAGGAATACCTGCTTCCTCGAGAATTCTTTGACCTTCTTCTTCATTAGTACCAGTTAATCTAATAACAATAGGTACTTTGCGTTTTGATTTTTCTAAAGCTTTAACTACACCGCGTGCAACATCATCTGCTTTAGTAATACCACCTAAAACATTTAAAAATACAACTTTAACAGGTTCATAGTTTAATACCATGTTTAAAGCTTTTAAAATAATATCTTCAGAAGCTCCTCCACCAATATCTAAGAAAGTAGCTGGTTCTCCACCATTAAGTTTAATCATGTCCATTCCTGTTAATGTTAAACCTGCACCATTACCAATAACAGCAATATCACCATCAAGCTTAACAAAGTCAACAGATCTCTTTTTATAATGTAATAAATCAACTAAATCTTGGTGTCTAAATAAAGAATCATTTTCTACAACAAATTTAGCATCTCCTGCAATTAAACCTTCTTCAGTTAAAATCAACGGATTAATTTCAACAGTTTCTGCATCATATTTTTCAAAGATTTGATATAATTTCCAAATAATGCCACCCATTTCTGAGATCAAACTAGATTCAACACCTATTTTACGAGCAATTTCACGACCTTCATATGGTAATAATCCAGTTGCAGGGTCAGTATGATATTTAATAATTTTTTCAGGATTAGAAATAGCTAAATTTTCAATTTCGACTCCTCCTTCAGCACTTGCCATAATAATAGGTAATTTAGAAGCCCTATCAACAGAAACACTTACATAGAATTCACTTAAAATATTAGCTTTTTCTTCGATTAAAAGGTGTTTAACACTTTCATCTTTAATTTTCATACCTAAAATCTCATCAGCAACGGAATAAGCTTCACCAGGAGTATCTGCAAACTTAATTCCTCCTGCTTTACCTCTTCCTCCAGTTAATACTTGTGCTTTAATAGCTACAGGAACACCCATTTCTGAAGCAATAGCTGTTGCATCTTCAGCAACCCAAACAACATGGCCTTCTAAAATAGGAATCCCATTTTTATTAAATATTTTTTTTGCAACATTTTCAAAAAATTTCATTATATCCCTCTAAATTAAATTAAAACCTGCTTCAAATGCAGCTAAGTTCTTTTCTTCAGTTCCTTTAGGAACACTACTTTCAACAGCTTTAATAGCTGCTTCTTTTGAAATAACTCCAGTAATTTTAGTAATTGCACCAACCATAACAATATTAGCTACAATTTTTAAACCAATATCGTTAATTGCAGTTTCAGTAGCAGGAGCCCTATAAACAGTAATATTATGTTCTTTAACAAAGTCTTCTATTTCACTTTCATCAATATTACGGGAATCAAGAATTAAAATTCCATTATCTTTCATGTCTACAATATATTTTATTAAAGCTTCATGAGACATAGCTACTAAAATATCAGGGTGCTCTAGTTTAGGATAATTAATTTCTTCATCACTAATTACCACTTCACATTTGGAAGCTCCACCACGAGCTTCAGGACCATAAGATTGAGTTTGAACTGCATTTTTCTCATCAAAGAGACTAGCTGATTTACCTAAAATAATTCCAGCCATGATTACTCCTTGACCACCAAATCCAGCTATTCTTACTTCTGTTCTCATAATATCACCTTATAATTCAGCCTCAAATGCTGAGTTAATAACTTTCTTACCACCAGATTTAGCTTGTACTAATTTTTCAATATTATCAGTAAATTCTGCTTTTGATTTATTTGCAAATTCACCAACAACAATCTTTCCTTCTAATGCCTTAGGAGACATGTTTTGAGCTTTTGATTTTAATACAGAATTAACTTTTAAAGTAACTGCCATAGCTGTTGGAGTTCTTAATTTGTTTTTACGACCATAATAAGTAGGACACTGAGAAACAACCTCAACAAATGAAAAACCAGGGTTTTTAAGAGCTGTTTTAATTGAAGTTACAACATTTTCAATGTGAGAAGTAGTCCACCTTGCAGAATAAGTTGCACCAGCTGTAGCAACAAGTTCTGCTAAATTAAATGGATTATCCTCAGTTCCATAAGGTGCAGTAGTTCCAAAACTTCCTTTAGGAGAAGTAGGACTGATTTGACCACCAGTCATACCATAAATATTATTATTTATACAAATAACAGTTAAATTGATGTTTCTTCTTGCAGCATGAATTAAATGATTTCCACCGATAGATGCACAATCACCATCACCAGTGAATACCACTACATCTAAATCAGGATTAGAAACTTTTAAACCAGTAGCAAAAGATAATGCTCTACCATGAGTACTGTGTAAAGAATCACATTTAACATAACCTGGAATTCTAGAAGAACAACCAATACCTGAAACCATAGCAATATTTTCAAAGTCCATTTCAGCTTTTTCCATACCTGCTAAAAAAGCATTCATAATAGAACCATTTCCACATCCTAGACAGAAAATATGAGGAAGTCTGTCTTCTCTTAAATAAGGAATAAATCTATTAGGTTTAGACATTCTATTTACCTCCTAATTCTTCAATTTTACTAAGTATTTCAGATGGTTTATGAAGTTCTCCACCAATTTTACCAATTAAACTACATTCAACATCAACAACTCTATCAATTTCATAGAACATTTGGCCTAAGTTCATTTCAGCTACTAAAACTGATTTAGTATTTTTAGTAAGTTCTTTAACTTCTTTATCTGGGAACGGCCATGGAGTATCGATTTTTATATAACCTGCTTTTAAACCTTCTTCACGTGCTTGTTCAACAGCAGTTCCAACAGAACGAACTGGAGAACCGTAGGATATTACAATAATATCAGCATCGTCACAATATTTAGATTTAACAGAACAAATTTTACCTTTATTATTGATGATTTTATTACATAAACGTTCTATGAAATCTGTATGAGTTTTAGGATTGTTAGTATCTGGATAACCTCTTTCATCATGAGTTAAACCAGTTACGTGAACATTGAAACCATCGCCAAAAGAAGGCATTGGATTTGTACCATTTTCAACATTTTTGAAAGGTAAGTAATTTTCTTTATCTTCAGGTCTTTTTCTTGGAACAATTTCAATTTTGTCATCGTCAATTATTATTTTTTCTCTCATATGTCCAATAACTTCATCAGTCATTATAAATACTGGAGTTCTAAACTCTTCAGCTAAATTAAATGCTCTTATAGTAAAATCAAATAATTCTTGAACAGATGAAGGAGATAAAACTATAGGTTCATAATCCCCATGAGATCCCCAACGAGCTTGCATCATATCAGATTGAGAGGTCATAGTTGGTTGACCTGTTGAAGGTGAACCTCTTTGAACATTAACAATAACAATTGGAGTTTCACTAATGAAAGCATAACCAATATTTTCTTGCATTAAAGAGAATCCAGGACCAGATGTTGCAGTCATAGATTTAGATCCTCCCCAAGAACCACCAATAATAGCTCCAGCAGAAGCAATTTCATCTTCCATCTGTACAAAAGCTCCTCCTACTTTTGGAAGTTCACGAGCTAAAGATTCAGCTACTTCAGTAGATGGAGTAATTGGATAACCTGCAAAGAATCTGCAACCTGCTTTTAAAGCTCCTTTTGCACATGCTTCATTTCCTTGAATAAATAATTCTTCAGCCATATTAATCGTCTCCTATTGCATTGTCATGTTAGGATTGAAATTTTCATATTCATTATTTTCTATCCACCAATTAGGGTCAATATCGACGGTAATTGCTTGGTCAGGGCATACTATTTCACAAACCCCACATTTTGTACATCTATCTTCAAAATTAACATAAGGCAATTGAACACCTTTTTTATTAGCTTCTTTAGAGATAGCATATACATTTTTATAACACATGTAAAGGCAAATATGACATCCTTTACAATAATCTTCATCAATATAAATCATCGTATCTCCTAGTATAATTTTTTATATGATAATTGATTTGTATTCGAACACTTAAATAATTTATTAAATAATATATAATTTAGATGAAAAAGATTCAAACACCAATAAATGATGATGAAATAAATCAATTAAAAGTCGGAGATAAAGTATCAATTTCAGGAACTATTTATACTGGTCGTGATGCAGCATTACCTCAATTGGTTGAATTGATTAAAAACGATAAAACGCCTTTTAACCTTAAAGGAACAGCTATAATGCATACTGCAGTATCTGATGCTGGAGTCTCACCAACTACAAGTAATAAAGAAGAAATTGAATCAACTATTCCAATATTGTCTCAAAAAGGTGTTAAAATTCACATTGGTAAAGGATCATTATCTGATGAAACTTGCAAATCATTAAAAGAAAATAATTCTATTTTTGTAATAACTCCACCAGTAGCTGCTTTGATAACAAGTAAAATATTATCTAAAGAATGTGTAGCTTTTGAAAATGAGGGTATTGAAGCTATTTTTAAACTAGAAGTTGAAAATATAGCAGGTATTGTGGCTATATCTCATGGAAAAACAATTTGGTAATAAATTTGTTATAAAGTAGTGGTTAAAAAATTTTGAATAAAAAAATAATTAAAGAAGAAAAAGATTATTCTTCTTCTGCTTCTTCATCAGCTTCAGGAGCTTTTTTCTCGAATTCGTCAACAAAGTTAACTTTTTCGATGTCCATGTTATCCCAAATGTCTTTAGCAATTCTGAATCTTGCGAAAGTAACATCCATGTAGGATTTTTGATCGAATTTTGCGATTTCTTCTAATTTGATGTTACAAATTTTATCTTCAATTTCGATTTCAGCATTGTCTAAGTCCATATCAGGGTAGGAGTAATGTAATTTAATCATGCTTTTGACTTTTTCAATGTCATCTTCAATGATTTCAACTACTTCAACATCGTAAACTAAGTCTTTACCAGCTAATTCATGGTTAAAGTCTACTCTTACTCTTCCACCACTTACAGTTAAGATTTTACCAGTAGTACCTTCAGATTGAATTTTCATTCCAGGGTAAGGAGTCATACCTTGTTTTTTGAATTCTTTCATAGGTATGAGTTGAATCATATCAGGATTTCTTGGACCAAATGCATTTTCAGAATCTACTTCAATATTTTTAGTTTCACCAGCTTTAAGACCTACAATAGCCTCTTCAATAGCAGGTAATAAGTGATTTCCTCCAACTACAATTGGAATTGGTTCATAAGTTTTTTCATCAAAAAATATGTCTGCTTCTTTTGCTATTTCTTCATAAGTAGTATCAAATACATCTTCAGTTTCTTTTACTTTTCCTGTGAAATTTAATCTTACGAAATCTCCGTTTGCAATTGCCATAATAATATCTCCATTAAAATTATAAAATAACTAACTTGTTAACATTATAACATAATATAAATATAGTAGATAATTACATATTAATGTTTTGATTTTTATACATCAAAATAAAGTAGACTGTATAGAATCGCTTTTGTGGAAAATCCTTTAAATAATTGAATATTTCAGTAGTATTGTTCATTATATTATGTTTTTTAGTTATAAATCTAAACATACTAGTTAATTCTTTACTATTAGGGCTTTGTAAACTATAACTATCACCATAAGTTTTAATATATCTATTTTTTAATCTAGGAAAATTTTCATCTAATTTTTTATAGAAAAATTCTCTATTACCTTCACGAAGTGTAAGTCCTGCTCCAAAGAATAAAATTCCTTTAACATTTGTTTCAATACATTTATCAAGTATATTTTTTAAATTACTTTTAGTATCGTTAATAAAAGGTAAAATAGGACATAACCAAACAATAGTAGGAATTTCTTCTTCATTAAAACGTTTTAACACTTCAAAACGTTTACTTGTTGGTGCTACATTAGGTTCTATAATTTTACAAAGATCATCATCAAAAGTAGTAATTGTCATTTGTAGTACAGCTTTTGTTTTATCATTTATCTTTTTAAATAAATCCAAATCTCTTAAAACTAAATCTGATTTAGTAATTAATGTACATCCAAAACCATATTTATCAACTAATTCAAGTGCAAATTTTGTATAGTTCAATTTATTTTCTAGAGGCATATATGGGTCTGTCATTGAACCCATACCAACCATACACTTTTCTTTTTTCTTTAAAAGTGCTTGTTTAAGTAATTTAATAGAATTCTCTTTAATTTCAATATCTTCAAAATCATGATTCATATTATAACATTTACTTCTTGAATCACAGTAAATACAACCATGAGAACATCCTCTATATAAATTCATCCCATTATTATTAGATAAAATACTCTTAGCTTGTACATAATGCATATATTTTATTTAAAAAAATTATTACATATAAATCCTCATTTTATTTCTTTTCAAAAGCTCTTAGTCAAATTCCTTTAAATAAAAAATATAAATTTATTAAATATGCAAAGGAAAGAATCTGCTAATTTACCACTTCATGGAGGACATCCTCCCAAATGGCTATTTGACAGAATGATAAAACTATCGGGAGCTATTTGTGAGGTAATATTAGATGAATTTGGTTCAAATGAATTCTTAAATAGAATTTCAAATCCCTATTGGTTTCAAGCATTTTCTTGTGTTTTAGGTTTTGATTGGCATTCTTCAGGAACAACCACAACAACATTAGGAGCTTTAAAACGTTCAATAAATCCTGAAGAGCATGGAATATATTTAAGTGGAGGAAAAGGTGCTAAATCAAGGAAAACACCAGAAGGAATTGAACATGCAGGGCATGTATTTAATTTAAAAAATACAACTATTGAAGAAATGGTGAAAACAAGTAGATTAACCGCTAAAATAGATAATTCATGTATTCAAGACGGATTTACATTATATCAACACCATTTCTTTGTTACAGAAAAAGGACAATGGGCTGTTGTTCAACAAGGAATGAATATAGAAAATAAATTTGCTCGTAGATATCATTGGATGGGAGAAAATGTAGCTTCTTTTTTAGAAAATCCACATAGTGGTATTAGCTGTGATAAAAAGAATAAAAAAACATTGAATATGGCTACAAAAGATAGTAAAGAAGCCCAAAAAATAAGTGTTGATTTAATTAATGATAATCCAGAACATTTAAGACAATATTTTAAAAGAAAAGACAATTAATTATTACTAACTGACTTCACAATGCCCATTCACCACCCCGTATTAGATACTAATTTATCAGATAGAGAATTTGATGTTTTAAAAAGAGCTTGGGAAATACAGCCTGAAAAGTACGAAGATTTAATCCTATTAAATGGAATAGGTCCTAAAAAAATAAGAGCACTTGCTTTAATTTCAGATTTGATATATGGAGAAAAAGCAAGCTGGAAAGACGCAGTAAAATATAGTTTTACACATGGAGGAAAAGATGGTTTTCCATATCCCGTTAATAAAGAAGTTTACGACCATTCTATTACTACAATGAGAAATGCAATAGATGAAGCTAAAATAAAAAAAGATGAAAGAATGAAAGCGATAAAAAGATTATATGATTTTATCGGTTTTCATTGTGAATGTTAACATTCTTTCCACATGCTGTTGGAATTAGTTCAAATACAGGATCTTCAAATTCAATATCGAATTCAGCACCATCAAGTAACAAATGTTGGAAAACTGCTAATGAAGATACTTCAGAATGAGGTTGTGTTGTAACAGATACATTCCAATCAGCATTTTTATAAATTTTACCAGGGACTTTAGACCCACCAACAACAATTAAAATATCACTATCAGATTCACGAATCTCTGGAACAACTTCATGTGCTTGAAAACCATACATTGTTAAGTGGACCATCTTTCCACCCTTTTCACGCCATTTGAGAATTAATTCCATATAATTTGGACAATATTGGACTTCAAAATTCCCACCCCATCTAGCGGAGGTATCTCTAACATTATCCATTAATTTATTATCTTCTTCACCTGCTAAATAGATTTTACTCGCACCAAAAGCTCTAGCAGTTAAACAAACATGAGTTGTTATACGAGTATCTCTTTTTAAACGATGATCTAATCTTAAAACACGAACATCCATATTATCACATTAAGAAAATTATTCCAATTACCATAAATAATAAAGCCATAGCTCTTCCAAATTCATTAGAAGCACCAAGAACATCACCATTTGCTAAAACAAAATTATTTCTAGCAACTAAAGCGACAATTCCACCACCAATTACTGCACCTAATAAAGCAAATATTCCTACAAAACCACAAACGTAATAAGAAATAATTGCTACAATCACTGTAGATATAATAAAATTAAGGAAATTAACAGATTCGATAACAAATCTTCCTATCCCCTTATTTGAAGGATTAGAAACTAATGCAGTTGTTAAAAGAGATGTTTTTGAAAGCATTTCAATAACAATAACTCCTAAAATGAAATTATAATCTAAAATATTACATAAACCACCAACAGTAGCTAAAGAAACTAAAATTGCTGCCATAATTCCTGCGGAACCAACCATAGTATCTTTCATAACCATACGTTTATCACGAGGAGAACCATGAACCATAATTCCATCAGCCATGTCCATAACTCCATCCATGTGATTAAATCCAGTAATAATCATTAAAAATGCGAAAATCAAAATAGCTGTAAACAAAGAACTAAAATGAAGCAAATTTAATAAAATAAAACCTAAAGCAGCTGCTAATGCACCGATTAACAAATGTATAAAAGGCCACACCCAAGTAACCTTCGCCATATAAGAAATTGAAGTATGTACTTTAATTGGTAAAATTGTTGAAAATGACATTAAACCAAGTACACCTTTAATCCAAGAAAATTTTTCTTTATTGTCAATATTATCATTATTCATTTAAACCATCTTATTCTTCAAATATTTTAGACATACACCCTGCTATTAAACCACCGAATATATCATCAACCATAGGTCTTAAACCATAGAGAATTCCTGGTTTAAGATTATCATAACGGTTAAAATTAAAAATAGCTTTAGAACCTGCAATTTGATTTGCAATAGCCATTCCTAAAACTTCATCAGTGTAAAGGTATGAAGGATCATCTGAAACATCAATTTCTCTGATTCTACCTTTAGATAAATCATCTTCAGTCCTAATTGCTGCCATTAAAAGTACAATTACATTAATATCAGTTAATGCTTTAAAAATCTGTTTTTCTAATTTATCTTTAAGTTCATCAGTAATTTCAACTCCTTCTACTAACTCTAAACCTGCTTCAACTAAATCTCCAATTAAAATTCCTTCAGAAACTAAATAATCTAGAATTCCAAAAGATAATCCTAATTTCTCTAAAGCATCTTCACAACTAATTATAACAGCTTCTTCAATAGATAGTAAAAGTGCATCTAAATCAACATCATCATACTCATTATTTACAATATCCACACTATCTTCGTAAATATTTTCCTCTTTAAAAGTAGATTCAGGAACATTAGCTAAGATAGCGAGGAAATCATCAGTATTTATAATATTTTTAATATGAATAGGTAAATTTAATCCTTGGAAAAACTCGGATTTAGCTTTAATAGCTGTTTTATAAACTTTTAAAAGTAATTTAGGAGACAAAACTTTATTGATATAAATAACATGAGAAACATCAATTTTTGCATCAACGAACCCTTTTTCAGAGTTTGCAACTTTTAATTGTTCTGGAAAATCTTCTAATACAACATCATTTTTATAGATAGTTACAATGTTTAAATCACCATAAGAATTTACAAAATAATCCTCAAAATCAAAATCTTGAGCAATATAACTTGCTTCTACTTCATTGAAATCTTCAGAAAGTTCCGCTAATTCTTCAAAACGATATTTTCCTTTAATGATATCAATATTTTCAATAATATCTATTCCATCACTAACTTTAAAGTCAGAAAAAGCTAAAAAATAATTTGGATTTGAAATACAAAGCCCATTATCTTTTGAAATAATATTTAAATTGTTTTCCATAATTTTTACCTACTATATTAATAGTATATATTATATAAGTTATACTATATTAAATTTTAATTTTTAAAAAAATTATTTTATAATTATTTTATTAATAAAGAAATCAATACATTATAATATGAGTATTATAATCGATTCTCAAACTAGTGGAATTTCAGGAAATATGATTATTGGAGCACTTGTAGATTTAGGTGCTGATTCAAATAAATTGAAAGAAATCATGGAATCCGTTTCTAGTGAATTTGGGGAAATTAAGGTATCTTTTAATAAAATAAATAAAAAAGGAATAAGTTCAACCTACTGTAAAGTAGACATGATTGAAGAAAGTAAAGTATTCCATTTTAATGAATTTATTGCTAAAATAGAAAACCTTAATTTAGATGAAAAGATTATTGAAAAATCTATAAATGTTTTTAAAAGAATAGCTATTGCAGAAAGTAAAGTTCATGGAAAAACATTAGAAGAAGTTCATTTTCATGAAGTTGGAGCTAGTGATGCAGTAGCAGACGTTATAGGTTCAATTTATGCTTATTTTTCACTAAACTTAGATAAAGAAAATATCATAGGTTTACCAATAGCTGTTGGTGGAGGACAAGTTGAAACTGCACATGGTAAATTACCAGTTCCAGTTCCTGCAACCTTAGAAATTTTAGAAGGTGCAAAAATCATTGGAGGACCAGTACAAAGTGAATTAGCTACCCCAACAGGGTCTGCACTTTATATGGAACTTTGTGATGAAATAAAAGAATTTATCCCTATGGTTTCACCAGTTAAAATTGGATATGGTGCAGGTTCTAAAGATTTCGACCACGCAAATATTTTAAGAATAATACAAACTTCAGAAAACATTGAAAATGATTTAATTGACATTATTGAAACAAATATTGATCATTTAACTGGAGAAGAAATTGGTTACTTATTTGAAAAGTTATTAAATGAAGGGGCACGTGATGTCTCTGTAACTCCAATTATAATGAAAAAAAATCGTCAAGGAAGTCTATTAAAAGTTATTGCTAAACCTGAGACTAGAGAACATTTATTAAAAGTTATTTTTAAAGAAACTGGCTCTTTAGGCATTCGCATATCTCAAAATATCCATAGAGGAGTTGCAAAAAGAGAATTTGTAACAGAAAAAGTTGAAATTTTAGGTAAAACATATGAAGTTACTTTTAAAATTGGATATATTAATGATGAAATAATCTCAAAAAGAGCAGAATTTGAAGATTTAAGAAAAATAGCTTTTGAGAGCGGACTTCCATTAAAAGAAGTTTCAGAAATAGTTAATAATTAATTTTTAAATAAAAAAAGAAAAAAGATAAGGTTATTTATTCAATAACCATTAAAATATCTCCGATACTTACAGCATCTCCTTCTTCTACAAAGATTTCTTTAACAGTACCTTCAATTTCAGTTTGAATATCGTTTTCCATCTTCATAGCTTCTAGAACTGCTACAGTATCACCAGCTACAACTTTATCTCCAACGTTGACTTTAGTTTTAATAACCATTCCTTGCATTGAAGAATAAACTCCTCCTTCAATAGGTTCATTATTTGTATCAGCAGGCATTTCACTGATATCTAAGAAACCAGTAGGAATAATTTTAACATTGAAGAAATCTCCATCTACATCAACTTTATATTCAGTGGGTACATGGACTTCATCATTTAATTGTACAGGTTTGAGCTCTTCTTCAACTGCATTACCTTTAAGGAATAATGGAGCAACAGTTGGATATAAAGCATAAGTTAATACATCTTCATCAGAATTAATAAAGCCTTTTTCAATTCCTTCAGATTTGAATTTATCAAATTCTGGCTCTAATAAATCTGCAGGCCTACAAGTAATTGCTTCTTCATCACCAATAATCTTTTTAGAAATTTCTGAATCAACTGGAGCTGGAGAAGTACCATAGAACCCTCTCATGTAATCTTTAACTTCATTTGAAACTGTTTTATATCTTTTTCCACTTAAAACATTCATTACAGATTGAATTCCTACAATTTGACTAGTAGGAGTTACAAGAGGTGGATAACCCATGTCTTTTCTTACACGTGGCATTTCATCTAATACATCATTGTAACGATTAAGTGCATTTTGTTCTTTAAGTTGTGAAATTAAGTTTGAAAGCATTCCACCAGGAATTTGATATAATAAAACATCAGCATCAATTCTTTCAGATATTGGATTAAGTAAAGATAAATATTTTTCTCTTATTTGCTCGAAATATTGTTTAATAGCATTTAAAGCATTTAAATCTAATTCGGTATCATAAGGAGTACCTTGAAGTGCTGCAACCATACTTTCAGTTGGAGGTTGGGAAGTACCCCATGAAAGTGGTGAAATAGCAGTATCTAAAATATCCACACCTGCTTCACATGCAGCATAATAACTCATTGGAGTCATACCACTAGTACAATGACAATGTAAATCTACTAATAAATCAGTTTCTTCTTTTAATCTAGATACTAATTCATAAGCAGTAGCGGGATTAATTAAACCAGCCATATCTTTAATCGCGATTGAATCACATTCTAACACTTCTAAATCTTTAGCTAATTCAACAAAATTATCTAATGTGTGAACAGGACTAATAGTATAACTAATTGTACCTTGAACATGAGCTCCTTGTGCTTTTGCTACCTTAATTGATTTTTCCATGTTACGTACATCATTTAATGCATCAAAAATCCTGAAAATATCTACACCATTCTCATATGACTTTTCGACAAATTTAGTTACTATATCATCAGGATAATGTTTATATCCTACTAAATTTTGTCCTCTTAAAAGCATTTGAATTGGAGTTTTAGTAAATTCAGCTTTTAAATTTCTTAACCTTTCCCAAGGATCTTCATTTAAGAATCTGATACAAGAATCAAAAGTAGCTCCACCCCAAGCTTCTACTGAGAAATATCCAATTTTATCCATTTCTTCAGCAATAGGAATCATATCCCTTGTTCTCATACGAGTAGCAAGTAATGATTGGTGAGCATCTCTTAATGCTGTTTCAGTAAATTGAACTTTTTTCATTGAATTTACGCCTCACATATAAATTTATTTTAATATTAAATTGAAGATTTAAATTATTATTTTTTAAATTATATAGTAAAAATATATATGTGATTATTTATTATTAATAGTTTCTTATTATATAGTAAAAAATAGTAAAATTTTAAAAAAAAAATAAAAAAGTTATCTTTCCAAATCACCAGCGATGAACTTTTCTACATTATCAAAAGCTTCATCATCAGATACTTGAATTGGAGGATGTTTCATAACATGATGAAATTGAAGTAAGTTGACCACCAATCCCTCTTTCTAAACCAAGTTTACAACACCTAATTGCATCAATCACACAACCAGCAGAATTTGGAGAATCTTCAACAGATAATCTAAGTTCAATATTCGTAGAAACATCACCAAAAGTACGACCTTCCATTCTTAAAAAGCAAATTTTATTGTCTTTTTGCCATGGAACATAATCACTAGGCCCTATATGAATATCTTTATCTTCCATTCTTTCAGATAATACTGCTTGAACAGCTTCAGTTTTAGATTCTTTTTTAGAATCCAAACGATCACGATTAAGCATATTTAAGAAGTCAGTATTTCCACCTGTGTTGATTTGATAAGTATAATCTAATTTAACTCCTCTATTATTAAATAAATTAGCTAATGCCCTATGAGTAATAGTAGCACCTATTTGTGCTTTAATATCATCTCCCACAGTAGGAATAGATTTTTCTCTAAATTTAGCATCCCATTCATTATCACTTACTATAAACACAGGCATAAAATTTACAAATGCGACATCTGCATCTAATGCAGCTTGAGCATAAAATCTTGCTGCATTTTCAGACCCAACAGGCAAATAATTTACAAGGATTTCAGCACCAGATTCTTTTAAAACATTGACAATATCAACAGTTCCTCATTAGAACATACAAAAGTAACTTCATCATCATAATTAGACATATGAGGAGCAACATCATCTAAAATAGTACCCATATGCACTTTAACGTCATATTTTGGGATATCTTTACAAAAAATAGTAGTACAATTAGGTTCCGCAAAAATAGCTTCATCAATAGTTTTTCCAACTTTTTTAGAATCAATATCAAAAGCAGCAACAACTTCTATATCTGTAGGTTTAAAACCTCCTATTTCCCAATGCATAAGACCTATTGCATCTTCAGGATATTTATCAACATAATAATGTATTCCTTGAATTAAAGAACTAGCACAGTTTCCCATACCTACAATTGCAATCTTTATTTTTCCCAAAAATATCAACTCTTAATTTCTTAAT
>JAKSUH010000159.1 GCA_024413395.1 archaeon | reverse complement strand
ATAAAGTAAGAGAAACTATAGAAGCACTTACAGATGAGGTTTGTAAAACAGAAAAGAATATAGTAGATAGACCAATAGTTTTAAATGTATATTCTCAAACATGTCCTGATTTAACATTAGTCGATTTACCAGGAGTAACTAGAGTACCAGTTGGAAACCAACCAAAAAATATAGAAGAAATTACCAAAAATATGGCTACCAGATATTGTCAAGATCCATTAACCATTATTTTATGTGTTATTGCTGCTAATAGTGATATTGCTACTAGTGATGGTTTGAAATTAGCTAAGGAAATTGATGTAAATGGATCAAGAACAATTGGAGTACTTACAAAATTAGATATTATGGATAAAGGAACAGATGCAAGAAAAGCTTTAATGAATGAAGAAATAGAGCTTCGTTTAGGATACGTAGGAGTTAAAAACAGATCTAAACAAGATTTAATAGATAAAATTCCAATGGCTCTTGCAATTAAAAAAGAAAAAGAATTTTTCCAAAATCATCCAATATATAAAACATTACCTCCAGGTCATTATGGAACTGATGTATTAATCCAAAAACTAACAAAAGTATTATTCAAGGTCATTAGGGAAAACTTACCAAAGATTATTAAATCAATTAATGAAAATATGAAAAAATGTGAAGAAGAATTACAAATGTACGGAGATGGAGTACCAGTTGATGATGCCGGTAAGCTAAGTTTATTATGGAATATGTTAAATGAATTTTGCGAAATGTATAAAAATGTATTACAAGGCAAATTTGATAATAAAAGATTAGACTTTTTAGAAGATGAAGGAGGATATAAAATAAAAGAACATTTTAAAACACTATTAGATGGATATACTGGAGATTATAGAGCAACTGGAACATATACAGATGATTATATTAATTATGCTTTAACTATTCATGAGGGAGATTCAATTCCAGGATTTCCTTCTGTAGATGCATTCTTCTTCTTATTAAAACCCCTTTTAGAAGTCTTAAAAGAACCTATTAATGAATGCTTCCAAAATATTTATTCTTATTTAGAACTAATAGCTGAAAAAGTTATGGAAAGAACCTTCCAAAGATTCCCTCGTTTAATTAAAGATCTAGGAGTATTAATCAAAGGATTCTTAACTCAAGAAAGAGATAAAACTAAAAATATAATTGATTCTATTTTAGATATGGAAATCAATTCTCTTTTTACAAATGATTATGATTATATGACCAATTATACTAGCTTTGTTCCTAAAACTGAACAAGATAAATCAAAACCAGGATTACCACAACCAGTCGACAGCAGAAGCATCTTTATTAAAGAAATTAGAAACAGAATAGAAGCTTACTTTAAATTAATAGTTAGAAACTTAAGAGCAGCAATTCCAAAAACAATAGGATATAACCTAGTTAAAAGTGTAGAAGAAAATATGCAAATGGATTTATATAATAAGTTATATAATAATAAAGAAATAGTTCATTCATTAGACGAAGAAGAACACATAATGATAAGAAGAAAAGAATTGCATAGACAAATAAAAGTTTTACGTGATGCTCAAAAAGTTATTAAAAGAGACCCTGATCTTATGTCATCTATGTCTATTATGATTAGTGAAGATGATATTATTGGTATGGAATCAAAGCCTTCTCATGCTCAAAGTCAACCTCAACCTTCAAATCCACAACCAGTTCAAAACCAAGCTCCTCATACTGAGGCTAATAAACCAGCTAATATGGGAAATGTATTCGGAGGTCAAAAATAAAGAAAGAAATAAGAAGTTTAACAATAATAATTTAATAGTTTGGTTATACTACTTAGTAATTTATCTGAAATAAAATAGTATTTATATTATTTATAAGGTATATTAACTACTTCTATTTAACTTTATATTTTATTATTTTATTAATTATTTAATAATTAATTAATTTTA
>JAKSUH010000158.1 GCA_024413395.1 archaeon | reverse complement strand
GTTCTTCAAGTAAAATAGAAGATTTAGATTTAGAAGTTGAAAAAGCAAAAATCTGTGTAGAATTTGGTGCAGATGCAATAATGGATTTATCCACAGGTCCAGAACTTTTAAAATTTAGAAAAGTAATTATGGATACCGTAGATATTCCTATTGGAACCGTTCCTATTTATGAAGCAGGTGTAATAACATTAAATAAAGGAAAAGAAATTGTAGAGATGGATGAAGATGACATTTTTAAAGCAATAGAAAATCAAGCTAAAGAAGGCGTAGATTTTATGACTCTACATTGTGGAATTAATAAAGATGTTGTTGAAAAATTAAATAGATCTGAAAGAGTTATGGGAATTGTATCAAGAGGAGGAACATTTTTAGCAAGTTGGATTCACCATAATGAAAAAGAAAATCCATTATATGAAAATTATGATTATTTACTTGAAATAGCTAAAGAATATGACATTACCTTATCATTAGGAGATGGATTACGTCCAGGATGTCTCCAAGATGCTACTGATACTTCTCAAATACAAGAATTAGTTACATTAGGAACATTAGTTAAAAGAGCACAAGAAGTAGGTGTTCAAACAATGGTTGAAGGACCAGGACATGTTCCTTTAAATCAAGTTAGAGCAAATATGGAAATTCAAAAAACCCTTTGTCATGGTGCTCCTTTTTATGTTTTAGGACCTATTGTTACTGATTTAGCTCCAGGTTATGACCATATTACAGGAGCAATAGGTGGAGCAATAGCTGCATCTAGTGGTGCAGACTTTTTATGTTATGTTACTCCTGCAGAACATTTATCCTTACCTTCCTTAGAAGATGTTAAAGAAGGAATTATAGCTAGTAAAATAACTGCACAAGCTGCTGATGTTGCATTAGGATTACCTCAAGCAATTGCAAAAGAAAAAGCAATGGCAAAAGCTAGAAGTGAATTTGACTGGGAAAGTCAGTTTTCATTAGCTTTTGATAAATACAAACCTAGACAATATAGGAATAAATGTAAATTAGATGATGATGAAATGTGTGCAATGTGCGGAGAATATTGTGCAGTTAAAATCGCTAAAAACGAATTTTAAAGCGATTTTACTTTTTCTTTTTTTATACTTTCTTAATAAAGTAAATTAATTAAATAATAAAGTATAAAATTTAATATAATAAATAATATTTAGGTGATTGAGTGAACTATAAAGAGCTAGTCAATGTTTATGAAGATTTGAGTGCAACTACAAAAAGATTAGAAAAAACAGCAATCATTGCTTCTTTTCTTGAAACCGTAGAACTCGAAGAATTACCGAAACTTACTTTAATGATTCAAGGCCGTGTTTTTCCCCCATGGAGTAAAGATGAACAAGGTATTGGTGATAAATTAGTAATGAAAGCTGTTGCAGATGCTGTTGGAGTTTCTGTAGATAAAGTAGAAGATTCTCTTCGTGAAGAAGGAGATATTGGAGCAGCAGCTGAAAAATTATTTAAAAATAAAGCTCAACAAACATTTTTTGCTAAAACATTAACTGTTGATTTTGTATTTAATCAATTAAGAAAACTAGCTCATATTTCAGGTAATCAATCAACTGCTAAAAAGATTTCGAATATTTTAGAATTATTATCTTCAGCAAGTAATGTAGAAGCAAAATACATTTGTAGAACTATCTTAGAAGAACTTAGAATTGGTGTTGGAGAAGGAATTATAAGAGATGCTATTTCACAAGCTTTTGATGTAGATAAAGCTGTTGCAGAAAGAGCACATATGTTAACAAATGATTTAGGCCTTGTTGCAAAAGTAGCTAAAGAAGAAGGAGAAGAAGGTCTTAAAAGCTTAACTTTAACACCTGGAAAACCTGTTAAACCAATGCTTGCACAATTATCTGAAGGAATTGGAATTAGTATTGAAGAAATGGGTTGTGCTTTATGTGAAACTAAATATGATGGAATTCGTATGCAAGTTCATAA
>JAKSUH010000157.1 GCA_024413395.1 archaeon | reverse complement strand
TTATAATATTTAAAAATTTAAATACAGTTTTATATATTTTTAAAATTTTATTATTATCTCATAAATTAATAAAATTATATATTTTATTATGAATATGATCAAATTCAAAAAGAAAGAAACTTCTCAAGGTGGAACTAAATATTTCAAAAATAGAAATCCTGAAGATGCTGAATTACAAGAAGCATTAAATTCAATGAAATTAGAAAAGCAAAGAGATGCTATGAAACAAATTATAGCTTCAATGACTATAGGTAAAGATGTATCTAAATTATTTCCTGATGTAGTAAAAATAATTCGAACGAAGAACATTGAACTTAAAAAATTAGTATATCTTTACTTAATTAATTATGCTCGTATAAAGCCTGACTTAATATTTCTTGCAGTGGCTTCCTTTCATTCAGATGCAAAGGAGGGTGCAACTCCATTAATTAGAGGTTTAGCTGTCAGAACAATGGGTTGTATTAGAGTTCCAGAAATTGTATCATATTTATGTGAGACATTAACTTGGTGTTTCAGGGATAAAGATGCATATGTTAGAAAAACTGCAGCTTTATGTGTAGCTAAACTTTATGCAACTTCACCTCAATTAGTTAGAGAAAATGGATTTATTAATACTCTTCATGAATGCTTAAAAGATCCAAATGCAGTTGTTGTTGCTAATGCTATGTCAGCATTAAACGAAATTAGTACATTAAGTGGTGTAAATCAACTAAAACTCAAGTCAAAAAATTTAAAACATATTTTAGACTCAATACCAGCTGGAAGTGAATGGGGTCAAGTATCTATTTTAGACGCTTTAATTTTATATAATCCTAAAAAATCAGTGCATGCAGAAGAAGTCATAGAAGGAGTAATTCCGCGTTTGAGTCATGCTAATCAAAGTGTTGTTATGAGTGCAATAAAAGTAATATTAAAATTCCTGGATCAAGTTGAGGATGAAGAAAAAATCAAAAATTATAGTAAAAAACTATCTAATAGCTTAATGTCTGTTTTAATGAGCTATCCAGAAATTCAATATGTTTTACTTAGAGCTTTACATGCTTTAGTACAAAAGAGACCTAACCTTTTAGATAAAGATTTCAAATATTTCTTTGTACAATATAATGATCCAATTTATGTGAAGCTTGAGAAAGTTGATATTTTATATAAATTATGTGATGAAAAAAATTACCAATTAATTATTAAAGAATTTACTTCTTATGCTTTAACTGAAACTAATACAGAACTAATTCATAAAAGTGTTAGATATATTGGATGTGTCGGATATAAAATAGAAGATAGTCTCGATTTATGTGTAGAATCTTTAGGGAAAATAATTGATAATAATAATGATGATGCAGTTTCTGAAAGTATTATTGTCGCTAGAGACCTTATGAGAAAATACAGAGGCCGAGCTTTAGAACTTATAGATAAAATTAATGTAGAAATGATAAATTCAATGAGCGATCCAAATGCAAAAAGTGCAGCACTTTATATTATTGGAGATTTTTGCTCAAAAATTCCAAAAAGTACTGAAATGATTACTTACTTCGTAGACAATTTTTCTAATGTTGACATTTCTTCTAAAGTTAAACTCCAAATTTTAAATGCTGCAGTAAAAAATTTTGTTAATAAACCAGATGAAAGTGAAGAATTAGTAAAATTATGTTTACAAAGAGGAGCAGAAGAAACAGAAAACCCGGATGTAAGAGACAGAGCTTATATTTATTGGAGGCTATTAGAAACGGATCCAGATATTGCTAAAGAAATGATAACTGCTGAAAAACCGAAATTTAAATATATAGATGAAGATGTAATTGAAGAAGACACTGTTGATGATATGATTGCTAATATGACAAATGTAAGTGCTGTTTATTTAAAGAAACAACAAGAAATAATTTCTGAAGAAGATATGGTAGTAGATGAAGTTGCAAGACAAGAAAGAGAAGAAGAAGAAAAAAAAGAAAAAGAAGAAAAAGAAAAGAAAA
>JAKSUH010000156.1 GCA_024413395.1 archaeon | reverse complement strand
ACTCATTAACTAATAAATAACCTATTTCATGTTTTTCTTATTAATTCTTCCCCTTTTTCATAAAATTTAAAAATATAATACTTTATATAATATGAATTGTATAAATTATAACAATTAACAATTATATTTCTTAGGTGATTATCAATGGAAGCAACTAAACAAGCCCCAAAAAGAGAAGAAAAATTATGGAGTGACATTAAAAACTACCAAGTAGCTACTAATAATGCACGTATTTTAGGAGTTTTAGATGAATTAATTGTAAATGAAAAAACTGGTAAAATCGTTGATATTGTTATTAGGGTAGAAAGTAACCGTAACATTCACGTAAAAGGTGCAAAAAGAAATGGAGATATTTTATTAGTTCCTTTTGCTAAAGTTGAAAAAGTCGGTGAATTTATTATTGTTACAGAATAATTTTATTATTCTTAACTTTTTTTATAAATCAAAATATAACAATAGTTATATACTATGTTTATAAATATATTTATAGTTAAAAAATACATTATAATTGAATAATAGATTATCTATTAAAATAGGTGAAAATAAAATGTTACTCGAAATTAAAGATTTAGCTGTTGAGGTTTCTGGAAAACTCGTTTTGAAAAACGTGAACCTTACAATTAAAGAAGGTGAAACCCACGTACTTTTAGGTCCTAATGGGACTGGAAAAAGTACATTATTCTTAACAATTTTAGGTTTTCCACAATACAATGTTGTCAACGGTTATATAAAATTTAAAGGTGAAGATATTACAAATTTATCCACAACAGAACGTGTTCAAAAAGGTATTGGAGTTAGTTTCCAAACTCCTCCTGCAATTAGAGGAGTCTCTGTACGTGATTTATTAAAATTAGAATCTGGTCAAGATGTTGATGAACCATTAAATGAAAGAATGGTTGGTTTATGTAATAAACTTAAATTTTCAGATGAATTTTTAGATAGGGATGTAAACTTAGGTTTCTCTGGTGGTGAAGTAAAAAGATCTGAAATTTTACAATTATTAGCTCAAATGCCTGATTTTACAATGTTTGATGAACCAGATAGTGGTGTAGATATTGAGAATGTTGAATTATTAGCTGGTGAGTTAAATACTTTACTTGATAAACAGTTAAAACCAGGACAAAGGAAAAGAAGTGGTTTATTAATTACTCATTTAGGTTATATTTTAAACTTTGTTAATGCTGATAAAGCTCATGTATTAATGGATGGAGTAATTGCTTGTTCTGGAAACCCAGATGAAGTTTTAGAAGATATTAGAAAAGAAGGATTTAATGGATGTGTTAATTGTGCGGAATGTTCTTCACGATGCTGAGAAAGCTAAAGATAAAAAAGCTCCTTTAGGAGTAGATGTTACTATAGAAAACTTCACTGATGAAGATAAATTTGCTTATGAATTAATCGATGAGATGAATGATGTTTCTAAAAAGACTAAAGAAGCTCTTTTAGGTGTAGGTATTGATACTGATGAAAATGGAAGAGCGGGATCTTTTTTACAAGTTGATCAAACAAATATTTTCACAAATAATTCCATTTCTAATAATGTTGAATTAATGAATATTGGTCTAGCTTTAGATAAATATGATTGGCTTAAAGATTACTTCTGGAAAGTAGTTAATCCTGGTCAAGATAAATACACTGCAAAAACTGCTTTACGTGAAGAAGATGGTATTAAAACTGGTTTCTTTGTAAGGTCTCTTCCAAATACTAAAGAGATTTTCCCAGTCCAAGCATGTATGTTTATTAATGATTCTGAAGTTATGCAAACTGCTCATAATATTATTATTGCTGAAGAAAATTCAGAACTTCACTTGATTACAGGTTGTGCAACTGGTGATGATATTTCATCAGCAATGCATATTGGTGTTTCTGAAATGTATTTAAAACCAGGAGCTAAAATAACTTATACTATGGTTCATAATTGGGCTGAACAAGTAGAAGTACGTCCTAGAACTGGTATTAAATTAGCAGATAATGCAACTT
>JAKSUH010000155.1 GCA_024413395.1 archaeon | reverse complement strand
ATAATTCATCATCAAAGACTCTTAAAACACAAAGATTTTCTAATCCAACTTTTCATATAGGCCTTAAGAAATGTACTTAAGAATTTAATGCAATATTTCTAATCATTAAAATAAACATAATCTAAATTTATTTTAATATTTTATTTATTTCCCAAGTCTTCTTTCTAATTGGTCATAATACAAGCTTTGTGGTTCTAAATCTTCAGCTTCTCCAATACCCTCTTTATAATCTTCAGGAGAAGAGTCATTATCTCCATATTTAGTAGATATATAAGTTGGAGTAGTCTTAACTTTATAAGCTTCTCCTTGAGTACCAATAATATATCCATAGCCATATTGTCTAGAGTCAACAACATAATCTTTTCCGTCTTTATAATAATTACCTTTAGTATTCCAAAATACAGTTTGACTGGATGAATAACCATGATAATTTCCAGCAGTACCACCATAAGGCCTAATAACAGATTCAACAAAATCTCCATTTAATTCCTCATTATCAATAAGATTTGAATAACTCAAATACATATGGAAATCACTACCATATTTAGGGTCAGTAGAAGTATAATGATAAATAACATTACCATTAGAAAAGCCATATTTAAACGAGAAACTATGTCTAGCACTGGTAGAAGAACAATCTTTAATTAAGCAGTCTTCAGAACAAATATTAATACCATAACCATTACCACCACCTCCTTCATATTGAGGATGACTAAAATCGCATTTTTCAATAGTCAAGCTTCTGCATCTATTTAAATTTAATCCATTAGATTGCATATGAACTTCATAAGTATTTCCTGCTTTATAAGAAGCAATATTTTTAGCCCAAGAATTGACAGCAAAACTGAAAGAAATTAAAAATGAACTATGTACTTTATAAGCAGCAGTTCCACTAGTTTTATAATCTTCTTCTCCAAAACCATCAGAACCAGGTTTTTGTGGATATTCTTTATTTCCAATAGAGAAATCTTGTAAACCAACATTTTCTAAATTTGATGCACATTTATATACTCTAGCATTATCTCTTTTTTTCATGGCATATTTCGTAGGAATATCAATAGTAATGGTATTGTCTTCCGAATCTACTGCTGTAATTTGTCTATAAAAAGTAACAGCATAATTATAATCAGTAGACCAGTAACCGCCCATATCCATATCATCAATCCAGTCGTCAGTTCTGTCAGTTCTGACAATAACCCAATCTCCTTTTTTTAATCCATCTGTATTTGATAAATAAAGAACAGAAGTGTCTTTATCAGTAACATCATGAGAAAGTTTATAAATAGTTCCACTATCATTGTCCCATGAGCATGTCTTATCTGGTTTAACTTGTATTATGGTACTACTTCTCATGTTATCTTTGAATCCTCTGATAAAGGTTTTTCCTTTTCCAGCTCCTTTGAATAGGACATTGCTTTTTTTTATTAATAAAGCATGTTGGGCACTTCCTACTGGCTTTACTTTATAAGTACCTTCTGGTAAATATACTGTACCACCTCCTTGGTTTTCTACTTCTTCTATTGCACTTTGAATTGCTTCGGTTGCATCTTCTGCTCCTGTATTATCGGCATTATAAGGAGATTTTGTTACATCGACGTAGGCTCCTTCCATTTCTGTTGGGATTTCTACTTCTCCTCTTTTGTATCCGGCGTAGGAAAAATCGTGCAAGAATTTTCCGTCTACTTCGAATCCTGGCTCCCAGTCTTGGGGGTATAATTTACTATACCATGAAAAAGCGTTTCCGACAAGAAGCGCTAGGACAAAAACTGCGGAGAGCTTTGCCATTTTAAATGAATTATTTTTTATTTAATCTAGATATATATGAAGTAAAAATTAAAATATTAATTAATTTTTTTTATATTATTTTTCGTTTTTATTTTATTTGCTTGAATTATTCTTTTCTTATTTATATTCAATTATGTTGTTTAATTATTTTTTATTTAAAATAATTAATTCTGAATTAATATTATTTTTTAGTTTTTATTATCATTATACTGTTTAGTACATGGGGATTGGGGATTGGGGATT
>JAKSUH010000154.1 GCA_024413395.1 archaeon | reverse complement strand
GTCTGTTGAGTTAGGTAACACTACTACTAAGTGTGTTACAATGGCAACTAATTTAAACACTAGTGAATGCTATTTATTAAACAAAACAGTTAAAATGACTAGAGATATCAGACCTCCAAAACCTACTGAAAAAGTATTCGGTAAAACTGTTTGGGGTATTGAACTTTCTAGAGAAGCTGTAGCTGAATTAATTAAAGAAACTGTTCTAGAATCTTTAAGAAAAGCTAATGTTGATAAAGATGAAGATTTAGATTTTGTTGTTAGGTCTACTGGTGTAACTGCAGGTTTTGCTACTGCTGAAGAAGCAGGTGAACTTATTAAAGCATTGGCTGATGGTTGTTTAGATGCAGATATTCCTCCTAGGAAAATGGCTCCTGCTATGGGTACTGCTCAATTACCAGAAAGATTACAAAAGTACTCTTTATTAGATAATGTCATGTTTGATGGAGCTGTTGTAAGTGTTATCCCTCCTCAAGGTAAAGAAGCTGTTGCTAATGAGATGGAAGGTGAACTTGTAACTGCAGGTATCAAATTAGGTGCTAAATGGACTGAAGTGGATTATAGAAACCCTTGTGTTTCTTTAGATTTTGGTTCCACTTTAGCTGGACGTATTGTTAATGATAATCAACCTTATGCAAATACTGTAGGTAACTTTTTAGGTTTAGCAGGTGTAGTTTCTGATTCACTTGCTAGAGGTACTGATTTAGTTGGTGATAATGGGGCTGCTTTAGATTTATTTAATCCTAAAGCTCTTAAAAAAGGAAATACTAAAAAAGCAGAAGCTTGGGCTGAAAAAGTTCATAAATTTGTTGATATTAGAAAAGTCCCTATGGATGTAACCAAATTTGGTACTGTTCCATTAGATCCTAAAGCTGCTGCTGATGCTGGAACAACTCTTATAGGTTGTGATGTTGGTACTAATGGTGATGCATTGCCTGATTTAATGGAGTTAGGTAAAGAAATTTATGATAATGAAGGACTTCCAACTTTACTTTCAACAATGGATTATGTTTCTGCTAAAATCGTACATCGTACTTTAGATATTGCATTTGCTGAAAATGTAATTACCGAAGGTTCTGTTTTAGGAATTACAGGTAGAGCAGGTGTAAGTGGACGTAAGCCTCAACTCATTATGGAATATGCTCAAGATAAATTCGATAATGTTGTTTTTGTTGAAGATGGTCTTGCATTAGGTTCTGCTATTATGGCTCGTTGTATGAACTCAATGGGTACCCAAAAGAACCCTATTGGTGGATGTCAAGGACAAAAATGTATTTTAGGTAAAAGAATGAAACTTCAAGGTAGTAAGTACTCTTAACTACCTTTTTTAGATTTTTATGATTTATGCTATAGTTATGGCAGGAGGTTTAGGGTCTCGTCTTAAGGCTCCTGGTGAAAAACCAATTTATAAACTAAATGATATTCCTTTAATTGAACATGTTTTAAATAATTTAAAAGGAGCTACATCTATTGATAAAATTTTTGTAGCTATTTCACCAAATACTCCGGACACTGGCTCTCATTTATCCTCTATTGAAGGTATAGAGGTTATTGATACTCTTGGTGTTTCTTATATGTATGATCTTTCTTTTGTTTTAGATTATTTTGAAAAGGAATCTAAAGAAGATACTTTATTTTTTATTAATGCAGATTTGCCTTATATTAATTCTGAAATTATTGAATATATTTTACAATATTATTCTACAACTTCTAAAGATTCTTTAGCTATTTATGTTCCAATTGAAATTTATCAAGAGTGGGATTTAACTTATTCATATGATTATAATGGTTTAGTTCCTGCTGGTGTAAATGTTTTAAGAAGTGAAAATATTGTTCAAGATCAAGATGAGTTAATTATTCCAAAACCTCACCTTGCTTTTAATATTAACACATTACAAGATGCTAAAATAGCTTCAAGATTTAAAGATTTAAAATAATATTTTAACCTTCTTTTTTCTTCTTTTATTTTAATTAGAAATTAAATTAAATGCACTTTTGATATTTTAAAATATATTTTCCTTGTTCGTTCT
>JAKSUH010000153.1 GCA_024413395.1 archaeon | reverse complement strand
GAAAATGCAGGCTCTGTTAAGAAAAAGAAAAATATTGACACTAAATTACATGAAGATCATAATACAATATTTACCAATGAAAAATATTGGGAAGTATTAAAGCAAGCAATTGCATTAAATGTTGATTGTAGTATAAAAAAATTAAATCAACCTGATGAAAATGGAGAAACAGAAATTTGTGAGGCTAAAAATAAAACAGACAAAGGATTTATTGACTTTTTATATCATTTTAGAACTCTTGTAAGTACAGAAAAAGAAGAATTTTTACCAGATCAAGAATCTTATAAAAGATTCCCATTTGACTCAAAAAGAAAAAGAATGACTACATTTGTTAAAAATAGTAAATTTCCTACTGGTTATAGACTCTTTACTAAAGGTGGGGCAGAAAATGCAATGATATTTAGTGAAAGATATATAGATAAAGAAAAGGGAGAAATAGGTATATTAGAAGATGAAAATAGAAAATGTATAGATGAAATGAATAGAAGAATGATGAGATCTTTATATATATGTTATAAAGATATAACAGAAGAAGAATATAATAATTGTGATATTCCTGATAATGAAGGATTGCTAATTGATCAAAAAGATTTAATATTTATAGGTGTATTTGTATTAAAAGATTCATTAAGAAATCATGTTAAAGAATCTGTAATAAAATGTCATCAAGCTGGAGTTAAAGTAATTATGGTAACAGGAGATAATATTGTAACAGCTACAGCTATAGCAAAAGAATGTAATATATTACCTCCTGAAATTGATTTAGATAATTTACGTGATTCTGATATAGAAAAAAATCCTAATGATATAAATATCCCAGAAAAAAAAGATGAACATATATATAAACTATTAAGTCAACCACCTACAGCAATAACAGGTAACTCATTTTATAGTATAATAGGTGGTGTTTATTGTGAAGTATGTGGAAAAGATTATATAGAATGTCAATGTCCAAGAACTGAAATTGAAGCAAGACAAGTTTCAAGATTTAGTAGAACAGAAGTAAAAAAAGTTAAAAAAGATGTTATTAGAAATATGAAAAACTTTACTACTATAGTACAAAGATTAAAAGTTATGGCTCGTTCTCAACCAATACATAAATATGCATTAGTATTAGGATTAAAAGAATTAAATAATGTAGTAGCAGTTACAGGTGATGGTACTAATGATGCACCAGCATTATCTAAATCTGATGTAGGTTTTGCTATGTTTGATGGTACTGATATAGCAAAAGAAGCTTCTGATATAATTATATTAGATAATAATTTTTCTTCTATTGTTGTTGCTATTATATTTGGAAGATCAATATATGAAAATATACGAAAATTTTTGCAATTTCAATTAACAGTCAATTTTTGTGCTTGCTTATTAGTATTTATTTGTTCATGTATAGGTAATGAAACACCATTAACCTCTATTCAAATGCTTTGGGTCAATTTAATTATGGATTCTTTAGGTTCACTTGCTTTGGCTACAGAACCTCCATATGATGAATTACTAAATAGAAGTCCCACAAGTAAAACTGAATCAATTATAAATAGTCGTATGTGGAAACATATATCCCTTCAATCTATCTTTGAAATAGTATTACTATTTCTTCTATATCTTTATGCTCCAAAATATTTACCTGAAGATAAAAATGATATTCTATTATCACAAAGAGATTTATATTATTGTTTTGGAGAATTACCTGGTGGACTTATATATAATGAAACATTAAAAAGTCAAAATATATTATATGGAAATAAAAATAAATGGGCTAAAGTAAATATTACATTAAATCAGGAAGTTTTTGATAAATATAAATGTGGAAGGTTTACTCCTAATAATAAAATGATTTCAGAAAAAAACCTTGTTTATACATTAAATGATGCTTATAGTTCATATGAAGGACAATTTGGTGGTACAACACATATGACTTTAATATTTAATACTTTTGTATTTTATACATTATTTAATCAATTAAACTGCAGAATAATAGACGATAGTTTAAACATATTTAAACGTATAAATAAAGCTATATTATTTATAATAGTAACATTATGTGAAATGGGGATACAAGCGGTTCTAGTTGAATTTGGTAGAAACATTTTTCACTGTGTTAATGGTGGTTTATCTTTAATTCAATGGGGATATTGTCTTGC
>JAKSUH010000152.1 GCA_024413395.1 archaeon | reverse complement strand
TTCTAAAGGTGCATCAACTTTATGAGCAGTTAAACAAGAATTATCCACAATAACTGTATTAATTCCAACCATAATTGCATCTACTTCACGTCTAAGTTCATGAACACGAATTAAGTCTTCTTGACCAGATATTTTACTACTTCCTGTTTTTGTAGCTATTTTTCCATCTAAAGTCATTGCTGCATTTAATATTACATAAGGTTTCATAATATAACTCCTAAATTAAATTTTAAAAACACGACGAGCATTATCTGTTGTTATTTTATCAACAGTTTCATAATCAATTCCTTTAATAGAAGCAATTTTAAGTCCAGCATTAATAACATTAGCTGGTTCATTCCTTTCTTCTTTAGTCATAGCTAAATAAGGACTATCTGTTTCAGTTAAAACATGTTCTAAAGGAATTTCTTTAATTAATTCTTGATGACGAGTAGAGTAACAAAGCATTGTTGAAAAAGACATATAATATCCTTTATCCATAATTTTACGAGCTGTTTTTAAAGATCCTGAGTAACAATGGAAAATAACCTCAGGAATATCTTCATATTCATTTACAATATTAAGTGCTTTCTTTTCACAATTCCGAGCATGAATTAAAAGTGGTTTTTTATATTCATTAGCAACCTCAACAAATGAAATGAAAGTTTCACGTTGTTTAGCTCTGATGTCTTTATCTTTAACATAAAAGAAATCCATACCAACTTCGCCAATAGCTACAATATCATCAATATTTTCTATTATATGATTTCTAGTTTTTTCACGATGTTCGTCAGGATACTTTTGAGAACTAACAGGATGATAGCCCAAACTAGGATATATAAACTCTTTATATTTGTTAGCATATTTTAAAGCATTATTATTTCCTTCAAAACTAGTACCTGAAAGTATAAAAGCATCTAATTTATCTTGAGCTCTTTGAATGACTTCTAATCTATCTTCATCATAATCTTCAAAATCAATATGACAATGAGTATCAATCATTCTATACACCGAATCTACGATCTCTTTCTTGATAAGACCTAATAGCTCTTAAAAAGTCAACTCTCCTAATATTTGGCCATAATGTTTCACAAAAATATAATTCACTATATGATGATTGCCATAATAAGAAACCACTTAAACGTTCTTCACCACTAGTACGAATAATTAAATTTGGGTCAACTATATCACCAGTATATAAATTTTGACTAATTAAATCTTCATTAATATCCTCAATAGAAATTTTTCCATCTTCTACATCAGTTACTATTTTTTTAACAGAATCCACAATTTCTGTACGTCCATCATAACCGATAGCAATGTTAAATGCCCTTTTTGTATACATTTTAGTTGATTCTTCGGCTTCTGAAATAGCTTCTCTAACTTCTTCAGGAAGTAAATCTATCCTACCTACAGCACGGACTCTAACTTCATTTTTATGAATTCTTTCATGAGTAACAAGTTTTTTAAAATTTTTAACAAATAATTTCATTAACCCTTCTACTTCATGTTTTGATCTATTAAAGTTTTCAATTGAAAAAGCATATACTGTAACAATATCAATACCTAATTCAATAGACCAATCTAAAACATTTTCTAGGATATCAGCACCAACTTCATGGCCTTTTAAAACATCCTTACTCCCTTTTAATCTTGCATAACGTCTATTACCATCCATAATAATAGCTATATGCTTCGGCATATTTTCAGGATTCAAATTTCTTGAAATATACCATTCATAAATTTTATAGATAAAATTTTCTTTCATATATAATCTAACCTAAAAATTATTAATATTTATTATTAATTATATTAATTATAAACTTATTGTTTGTTTAGTAATTACCCAATTGATGAGATTTTTTTAAATTTCTAATATTTGTTTTTGTTATTTGCTTTTCAATTTTATTTAATAATTCAAACATTATTCCACTTTCAATTGTATACTCTATAACCCCATCATCATCAAATTTTTGCTGATTTACAGATAATTGTAATTAAAGTTAAGCATTCTAATAGTGTTAAATCTTCTTTATATAATTTTATAGTATCATCATAGTGTTTAAAGGTATAACCATACTTTTCACAAGCATCTTTAATAATATCATAACCTGGAACATAAATTCCAAGTTCATGTAGATAATAAGTTATTAAACTACCTAACTGAACAGAATT
>JAKSUH010000151.1 GCA_024413395.1 archaeon | reverse complement strand
GATTTAAGAAGAAAAACTGGATTTAGTACATATTTCAGATATAACAAGCTTAGAATAAGCATTAACGATTGCATGGTAATACTTGTAGTTTTTGCAGTATTGCTTTTTTCAATAATGGCTGTTAGTGCAACTCCAAACCCAAGTATAATGTTTGGAATATAAACAAAGAATACCAAACCCTTTGTTTAAGATATAACCAATTCTAACTTAAACTATGAGTATTCCTGCAATATACAGTAAAATATTGTAAAATATAAATTTATATACTAAAAATTTTAAAACTCATAAAAACTAACATTCAAAGAATAAATTCAATGAATTAAAGATCAAACCTTAAAAATTAAAAACAACATACTATTTTACGAATTGATTATATCAATTGCTAAAGTTAATTAATCACTATTAAATAGCTATTAACTATTATAAAATAGTTATTAATTATTACTAGTTATTAATTAACTTATACAGCCATAACTTTTTATAACCAATTAAAAATATTAAAAAAAGAAAAAATAGTTTATTAAAAAACTATAAATCACAACGTCTAATGTCTTCAGGAGAGAATCTTAAGATAATTTGACGAGAATTACCCCTAACTCCTTTTCCTGTGTATTTTGTATCAACTAATCTTAAAAATTCTAATTTTTCAAGAGTTCTATTGAAAGTAGCATAACTAACTCCTGCTTGAGTTTTGAATTGCTCAGATAACTCTCCAGCAGTTAAAATTTCATCACTTTCAACAACAGCTTTGAGTAAAGTTCTCTCAACATCATTTAAAGATTTAATAGTTTGAGCTAAATTAACAGAACCTTGCTTATTAACAGCTTCTTCAACATGTTCTAAAGTAATAACTCTACTTGCATTACCCTCAGCAATATTACCACAAACTCTTAAAAGATCAATACCAACTCTTAAATCCCCTACATCAACAGTATGATTAGTAATTTCTTCTAAAACTTCATCATCAATAACACCAGGATAAAATCCAGATTTTGCCCTATCAGATAAAATACTAAATATTTCAGAATAAGTATAAGGTTGGAAAACAATATCTTGAGGAATAAAAACAGTATTTACATTTTTATCAAGCTGGAACCTAAATTCTAAATCAGATAAAATAGCAAAAATACCAGTTCTTACACCAGGGAACTCTTCATAAGCACGTAAAATATCATAAAATACTTTATTAGCATTTTTACTTTGGAATAAATAATTAACATCATCAAAAGCAACGACTAATGCTTTTTCTTCTTTTTGAAGATATTTCATAACTTTTTCATAGATTCTTGAGAAAGGAACACCAGTTTCAGGAGGTTGATGTCCGAAAAGTTTTTTATGAATTTGAGAGAATATTCCAAAACGAGTTGTATGAAGTTGGCAATTAACATAACAACAAATAACTTTATCTGTAGTCTTTTCAACAAGCTCAAATACTTTTTTAATAGCTGTAGTTTTACCAGTAGCACATGATCCAAGAATAACTGTATTTACAGGACGACCTCCTCTAATTGCAGGTCTAATAGACATAGCCATACCTTCCATTTGAGTATCTCTAAAATTATAATTAGAAGGCATATAATCTGGATTAAATGCATTTATATTCTGAAAAATTGTCTCATCAAACATTAAAATATCTTCAATTGCCATATTAATCATTATATTATAACTTATATAAAAAACTTCTTTAATTATTTTGATTATTTAAGTCCATAAGATTAATCACATTAACATTAGTATTTTCTAAAATCCAATTAAGAAGACGTTCTGCATAAATAAGTTTTTTAGTTTTAATTTCATCAGCAGGACCAGTTTCACCTTCAATATCTGGACGAGAATATTTAGTAACAATAGTTCCAAAGTCCATTCCTGCAAGAACCATTTCATTTGCACCTAACTCAATAGCTAAATACATTGCTCTATCACCATCTGTAAATCCTCCAAAGTTATAAAGATTACCTACTGGAATAGATTGAGTTGTTCCAAGAACTTTATTAAAACTATCTGTCCACATTTCAATATTTTCTTCATTATTACCATGACCATGAATAACAAAATAAGCTCCATTAGCATTAGCAGTTAATAAATCTGAAATTTTACCATCTACATCAGTAGCTATTATATCTGGAGTAATATCTTCTTCTAAAAGAGCAGTAGTAGCTCCATCAGCAGCAATAAGAACATAATC
>JAKSUH010000150.1 GCA_024413395.1 archaeon | reverse complement strand
ATATTTATCATATTTTCAGAATAATATTATTACCAATACTAATACTTAATTTCACTTACTCTTGACTGGCTTTTTATATAATTTTTCAACGATTGTAATAAACTTTTTTTTAAGTTCATTTCTTTTCAGTTTCAGAGTAGGTGTTATAAGTCCATTTTCTATAGTAAATTCTTCTCTACTAATATAAATTTGTCTCACTATTTCAAAACCTTTCAAGCCATTTTTTCTTCCAGTAATGTCTAAATCTTTTAAAATTTCATCAATCAAAGTTTCATTTTCATAATAGTTTTCTAAATTCAGATTATCTATATCTTTTTCTTCTATAATACCTTTTGTATTAAGAAACAGAGTAATTTCTTTTTTATTAGGGACAACTATTCCAACAATGTAGTTTTCCGTTGAATTACCTGTAACATAAATATTATTTAAATATTTACTTTTAATTAGTTCGTTCTCTATCTTTTCGGGAGCTATATATTCACCTTGTGAAAGTTTAAATATACTTTTAACTCTATCAATAATTTTTAATGCATTTCCATGATCTGTGAGAATTGTACCAACATCACCAGTATGTACCCAACCATCTTCTGTTATTGTTTTATTTGTTTGTTCTTCATTGTTGAAATACTTTTTAAAAGTAACGAAACCTCTAAGAAGAACTTCACCTCTTGGTTCTAACATTCCAGTTTCAGGATTGATATCTTTACAAGTATATCCTAATTCAGGTACATCAACTAATTTATATTCACATGAAGCTAAACATCCTCCTACAGTACATGGAATATTATCATCTCCATCACTAATTAATCCAGCTCCACTTGATTCTGTTTGACCATATCCAACAACTAAAGGAACACTAAAAAATATTTTCATTGATTCTGTTAATTGTTCTGTTAATGGAGCCCCTCCAATAACAAATGCTCTTAGTCTACCACCTATTAATTTTCTCATATTCTTAAAAATGATTCTATCCCAAAATGCATGGGTATAACAACCAAATGAACGAAGATTATAAAGTTTAGTTTTATATGCTTTATTAAATAATATTTTTACAATTCTTGGTGAAGATTCAATTTTTTTCATTATACCATCATAAATACGAACTAATACTCTAGGTACTGCTATAAAAATTGTTGGTTTTGCTAATTGAGCATCTTCAATAAGTCTAGAAGTATTTCCTGAATAAAAAGCAATTGTTGCTCCTATATAAATACACATTAAATTAATTACTCTTTCAAAAACATGTGCTAAAGGTAAGTAAGACATATAAACTTCATTATAATCTAATTTGACACTTAATACTGATAAAGTTTGTATTTCACTAATTAATTGTAAATGAGTTAGCATTGTTCCTTTAGGTAATCCAGTTGTACCAGAAGTATAACTTAATACAGCAAGAGATTCAGGTTGACAATTTATTAAGGAGAATTCTTCATTAGTATCACCTTTATTAAGAATATCTTTAAAATCATATAATTCATATCCTACTTTTTTTGCTTTTTCTAATACTTCTTCTCCACATTCTCTGTCAAATAAAATAAGATTTTTTAAATTATATTGTTTACCTTGTTCTGCAATATTAATTATTTTCATTATTCCTGAACTTTCTAGAGCCATAGTAGTCATTTGAGTTTCAGATAAAATAAAAGAAATTGTATGATCCCCTAATGTATCATAAATAGGAACAATTGTTATTGAATTTAAATGTGAAGCCATATCAGCAATTAACCATTCTTCTTTATTTCTAGAATAAATTCCTAAAAATTTTAAAATTCCGTTTTGTTGTGTTTGAATTTCAGGACATAAATTATAAAGATATATTCCTTTGGCAAATTTAGTAATTAATTTATCAACTTCAGAATAGGTTTTATATTTATATTCACTATATTTTTCTTCAGTTTTAGTTGAACTTGGAAGTTTTTCTCTTGTTGCAAACATATGTTTATTTGGATATTTTTTGACACTATTTTTAAATACTTTTATCATTGTATCTAGACCAGGTTCTATAGCTGACCATAAAGGACCATCCCCTACAATTGGATGTCTTACCGCTTGAGTTTCTCCTTCCTTTTTAGGTCCAACAAATACACCATATTGAATTTCTTTAGGTGATTCTTGCCCCATTTGTCAAAGATAAATAAACAATTATAGATAATATTGTAAATTATACAGAAATTTTAAAAATAATATTTAAAAATATTTTTTTATTTATAAAATAAATATTTATTTTTGTTAAATATAAGTTATTATGATTGTGAATGGGGATGGGTGATTGGGGGTGGGGGATGGGGGTAGGGGGAATTTTGCAAACGATGCTTACTTAATACGCAATGGTGTACGCTC
>JAKSUH010000015.1 GCA_024413395.1 archaeon | reverse complement strand
TGCAAGGTGAAATAGATTTTGAAACTTCTATCAAAGATAGAGTTCAACTTCTTGAAGGTACAGCTGTAGAAGATATTCAAAACTTAGCTAAAGAGTTATCTTTCATTGAAGGTGCTGAAGACACTATCAAAGCATTAAAAGAAAAAGATTTAGAAATAGCAGTAATTAGCGGTAGTTTTGATATTATAGCTGATGAAGTGAAAGATAAATTAGGCATCGACTATGCTTACTACAACACTTTTGTTGTTGAAGACGGTAAATTAACCGGTGAAGTAGAAGGACCTTTAGTATCTTGTTCTAAACTCGATGTTTTAAACGAACTTATTGCAGAAAAAGATATTTCTTTAGAAGATGTTGTAGCTGTTGGTGATGGAGCAAATGATATCTCCATGATTGAAGCTGCTGGATGCGGTATTGCATTTAATGCAAAAGACTCTGTTAAAGAAATAGCTGATGTAATTATTGAAGAAAAAGACTTAACTAAAGTCTTAGACTGTATTGATCAACCAACCGAAGATGACGCTGAAGAAGAAGTAGTGGAAGAAGCAGTTGAAGAAGATGAAGCTACTGAAGATGTTGAAGAAGAATCTGACTCTGATGACAGTTTACCTAAATCTGATTTTGTTTTAGCTGACACTATTGAAGGTGTAAGACAACAAAAAGATGAAAAAGAAGCTGAAATTGCTCAAATTACTGAAGAAAGAGAAGAATTTAATAGAATTGCTAAAGAACAACGTAAAATCCGTGATGAATTAAACGCATCATTAAAAGAAAACTTAAACAAAGCTATTGAATTCAGAAATGACCGTAACAACATTAATAAAGAAGTTGAAGCGGCTAAAAAAGAACGTAATGAAGCTAACAATAAGATTAAAAACTTAGAATGGTCTTCTGGTAAACGTGACAAAGTAAAACTTGAAAATGAAATCAGAAAAATCGATAAAATCATCGAAACTCGTGTATTAGATATTAAAAAAGAAAATCAACTTGTTAAAAATGCAAATGATTTAAGAAAACAATTACACGAAATCAAAGAAGATGAATCTGTAAAAGCTGAAGCTCAAGAACTCAAAAAACTTTCTGAAGAAGCTCACGCAAAAGTTATCGAACTTTCTGAAAAAGCACAAGAAGCTCACGAAGAAATGCTTAAATTCTTCAGAGCTACTGATGATATCAGAACCGCAGCTGACGAAGCTCACAAAAAATTCATTGAAGCTAGAAAAAATGCTTCTGCAAAACATGATGAGTTCAAAGTTGTATTAGCAGATATCCGTGTTATTAACAAAAAATTAGGTTCTAACAGACCTAAAAGAAGGAAATCAGATAAAAAATCATCTGGTAGTAATAAAAATCAAGAAGAGAAAGAAAAAGCCGAAGCTATCTTTGAAAAATTCAAAAATGGTGGAAAACTTTCTACTGAAGAACTTTTATTATTACAAAAATACAACATAGGATAAATAGTAATCTAATTACTATTTTCTTTTTCTTTTTCTTTTTGGTGTTTACCATGTCAAAGGATTCTGAAGAAAAAATTGAAACTTGTGTTCTTTGCGGTAAGAAATTTGACATGAATAAAGCCGAACTTGCATATTATCGTAATGGAAAGTATCCCCTTTGCGATTATTGTGCTGAATTTTATGGTTTTTACCGTGACGACTTAATATAACTCTTTTTTTAAAATTTTTATTTTCATCTACAACCTTAAAATATTTATATAAGATATTATTTTATCATATATTTGTAAACTTATTTTCTAAGGAATGATGATTAAATGCATGAAGTAATTATTTGCGAAAAACCGATGTCTGCGGCAAAAATAGCTCAAGCTCTTTCTCCAAAGGCAAAAAAGAATAAATATGGTAAAAAAGTTCATTATTGGACAATTGATGAAGGAGATCAGCAGATTTCTGTTGTATCTGCTGTAGGACACTTATATGGATTATCACCAAAAAATCCAACAGAACAAGTATATTTTGATTTAGGGTGGGTTCCTATTCATGATAGTGATAAATCTAAAGCATATACTAGGGAATATATTGGAGCTATTAAAAAAGTCGCTAAAGGTGCAGATTCCTTTATTCATGCATGTGATTATGATATTGAAGGTACATTAATTGGATATAATGCTTTAAAATATGCTTGTGGTTATACTTCTCTTGATAAAGCTTCAAGAATGAAGTTTTCAACTTTAACTAAAAAAGATATTTTAGAAGCTTATAATAATCGTATTCCTATAGATATGCATCAAGTAGATAGTGGAAATGCTAGACATATATTAGATTTTTATTTTGGTGCGAATATTTCTAAAGCTTTAATGCAGGCTGTAAGTAATTCTAAAAGAAGATACTTAAAATTATCTGCAGGTAGGGTTCAAACTCCTTGTTTAAGTATTTTATCAGATAGAGAAAAGGAGATTAGAGAATTTGTACCAGAACCTTACTGGATTTTAAAAGCTTTACTTAATCATGAAATTGTAGCTGATCATAAAGAGGGTAAAATATTTGATGGTGAAAAAGCTCAAGCTATTTATGAAAAATGTAAAGGTGAAGATGCAACAGTAACTAAGATTAATATTTCTAAATCTAAAACTGCACCACCTATTCCATTTAACTTAGGAGGGTTACAATCTGAAGCTTATAATGTATTTGGATATTCTCCTAAAAGAACTCAATCAATAGCACAAAAGCTTTATGTTGGAGGATATACTTCTTATCCACGTACTTCATCCCAAAAGCTTCCTGAAGCTCTTGATTATAAAAATATTTTATCACAGTTATCTAATGATTCTGAATATAAAAAACATATTCAAACATTACCTTCTGTTTTAAAACCTAAAGAAGGTAAAAAAGACGATGCAGCACACCCTGCTATACATCCAACTGGAATATTGCCTCAAAAATTATCTGCTGAGGAACAAAAGATTTATGACCTCATTGTATTTAGATTTATTTCTGTATTCTCAGATAGTGCTGAATTTGAATCAATGAATACTAAATTAGATATAGCTGGTGAAGAATTTTCATTTAGAAGAAGAAGATGTATCTATGAAGGTTGGCTTGCTCATTATCCATTTAAAAACATTGATTATGAAGTATTCCCTGATGTCAAAGAAGGTGAAACTCTTAATGTAAATGATATTACAAAAGAGGAAAAAGAAACTAAGCCTCCTGCAAGATATAATGAAGCTACTCTTGTTAAAGAGCTTGAAAAACGTGAATTAGGTACTAAAGCAACACGTGCAGACATAATTACTAAATTATATGATAGAAAATATGTCGAAGGTACTAAAATTGAAGTTACTAAATTAGGTGAAAATATTATTGATATTTTATCTAAATATTGTAGTAATATTACTAGTGAAGAGTTAACTCGTGAAATTGAGCTTAAATTACAAGGAATTGATGAGGATAAATCAACTAAAGAAGAAGTTATACTTGAAGGTAAAAAAGATGTTATAAGTATTTTAGATGATATCTACAAAAATGAAAAAGAAATTGGATCACACCTCTATGATGCTTTCCAAGAAAGTAATATTGTTGGAACTTGTCCTGATTGTGGTGGAAAACTTATTAAAAGGTACTCTCCAAAAACTAGAAGCACTTTTGTAGGTTGTTCTAATTATCCTGAATGTTATAAAGCTTTCTCTTTCCCAAAAGGAAGTTATTTCTTAAAGAAAACTTGTCCTAATTGTGGCCTTCCTATGATTTCTTTTGGTAAAGGTCGTAAACGTCAACATGCTTGTTTAGATCCTAACTGTGGTAAAGAAAATGTTAAGAAATCTGAACCAGAAGTTGTTGGTGAATGTCCTGAATGTGGTAAACCTCTTTTAAAACGTTCTGGACGTTATGGTGAGTTTGTTGGATGTAAAGGTTTTCCTCGTTGTAAATTTACCTGCAGTATTGCAGATTTAGAAAAACTTGAGGATTAATCTTTTTCTTTTTTTATTTCAATTTTTATCTTTTTTTCTTATTTTTTAGTTATCTTTATTAATATTATTAATCATAAATATAATTTAATATAATCTTATAAAATATCCGATGTTTTATAATGATATATTATTTTATACTTACAAAAAATTTATGAGGATTTTTAATGAATAACGAAAATATTAAAACAATTACAAAATCTATTATAATTATTTTGATTTTAATGGCTGTTGTTTTCGCATTAAGAGCTCCTGCTGCAGATTTAAACATACTTGATAATAATATGAAATCTATGTATGTTGATGATACAGGACTTCCATATTTCAGTGAAATGGATTCATATTATAACTTAAGATTGACCGAAAACTTTGTTGATCATGGTTATGCAGGAGATGTGATGTATGACAATGGTACTCAAATGGATTTTCATAGGCTGGCGCCTGATGGTACAGAAATGAATTATGAAATGGGTATTGTGTATGTAACTTCATTTTTCCATAGTGTTGCTAATTTATTTGGTGATTATAGTGTAAAAGAAGTTGCATTTTGGACAGGAGCTATTGTTGCTTCATTAGCTGTAATTCCTGCGTTTATATTTGCAAGAAGGCTTACTGGGACACCAGGAGCAATTGTTGCAACTTTAATTATTGCATTAGCTCCAAACTACTTTGGACACACATTCCCTGGATTTTTCGATACAGATATGTTTTATTATATATTCTCCCTATTCTTTGTATTCTTCTTTATTGAAGCTATGAGAACAGATAATAAAGCATTGAAAACAATATTTGCTATTTTATCTTTTGTTTCAATAGGATTGTTCTCTCTTTGTTGGACAGGTTATATCTTTTATGTAGCTCTTATGGGAGCATTTCTAGTAGTTTATTTATTAGCTAAATTCATATTAAAAATCGAAACTGAAGATAAATCTAAATATACTAGTAGGCTTAAATGGATAGTTGCGGATAAAGATGTATTAACCATAATTTTCTTATTTGTATTAGGTTTAATAATTTTAACAATATTTGGTGGACTTGAAAGAGTTTTAAATATTTTTACTACCATTACTAATTTATTAAATATTCAATCTACTGGTGGAGCTGCTGGTTTCCCTAATGTATTTATTTCTATTGGTGAGTTGCAAATTCCTAGTGCTTTAGGTAAAGGACTTGGTTCTGCATTCTTAGCTAATTCTAATGGTGTAGTTAATGGTATTGGTGGTATAGCTGTACTATTTGCTGGTTTATTTGGTTTATATTTCATACTTAAGAAAACTTTCACTTTAAGAAAAGCTGAAGTTAAAACTGAACAACGTGCAAAGCCTAAAAAAGTAGATAGGAAAGCACCAAGTAAATTACTTGATGATGAACATAAATTATCTTTTTCAAGGAAAAAGATTCCAATATTTGAAACTGTTGAAGAAATTTACACTGAAAGACATACTAACTTAATTTATGCTTGTTTATTTACTTTATGGATTATTGTTTCTTTAGTTGCAGCAACTAGAGGTACAAGGTTTATTACTACTTTCGTAGTACCATTTGCATTATTATCTGGTATGTTTGTAGGATATTCAATTAATTATATCAAATCTAAGAATTTTAAAGATTATTTATGTATTGCAATTGCAATATTAGGTGGATTTTTAATAGCTTTCCCATTCACTCAAATTAATATCTATTTAGCAGTAGTAATATTCTTATTACTTGTTATTTTAATGGTATTTTTAATTTATGGTCTTAAAGATAATAAAGAAAGTTTAAACTTTAGAAAAACATTGATTATTGCATTATTGGTCTTTGCTTTAATTACTCCAACTGTTTGTGGTGCTTATGTAACTGCTAATAATGTTGTTCCAGGTACTAATGATGCAATGGTTAATTCCATGCAATGGATTCATGATAATTCACCTGAAGATACTATAATTTCATCATGGTGGGATTTCGGTTATATATTTGAATATGCTTCTGATCACCAAGTTACCTTTGATGGAGGTACTCAGTCTGGGGAAAGAGCATTTTGGATAGGTAAAGCAATGGCAACTGATAATCTGGATTTATCTGTAGGTATTTTCAGAATGTTGAACAATGGAGGTACTAAAGCAGGTACATACATGTATGATATTAATCATGATAATGATTTAAATACTCAAATCTTGGTTCATATTTTACCTTTAAGTTCTAGTGAAGCACGTAATTCTTTAATAAAAGATTATCACTTTACTACTGCACAAGCGGATCAAATTATAAAGTACACACATCCAGATAATCCACGTCCTACAATATTTGTAGCATCTTCAGATATGCTTCAAAAAGCTAGTTGGTGGGCTTACTTTGGTTCTTGGGACTTTAAAAATCAAAGTTCTGAACATTATAGTTATTATATTCCTACTAAACAATTGCCTCTTAATGAGAGTCAATCTGGTAACTTAACTGTTATTGAAGATTCTGTTGTGAGGTTTAATATTATTGTTAATAGAGGAACAAATTCTACTACTGCACATACTGAAGCAGAATTCTTAAATGGAACTCCTGTAACTATTAATGGAACCTCATACAACCCATTAGAAGTAGGACACATGATTGTTAGTGAAAATGGAAAAGTTGTGACTAATACGACTGTTCCTGGTGCTAGTAAGAATACTAATTATACTATACTTGTGTTAGGATTTACAAATACTAATGTAAATAATACTAATAGTTCTGAAATGTATTATACTCCAATTGTAATGAGTAATGAGCTTGTAAATTCAATGTTCACACGTTTATATCTATATGGTGGTGTAGGACAAACTCAATTTACTTGTTTACACACTGAAAGTGGAGTATCTATATGGCAAGTAAACTATAATAGTAATTCTACAAGCAAATAAATTATATGAGTTTATAATTAGGATTTTTTCCTAATTATTACTTTATTTATTAAATAAAAGATTTTTATGAGTATTGAAGATAAGATTAAAGAAATTGAAGATGAAATTCAAAAAACCCCTTATAATAAGGCTACTTCTCACCACATTGGGAAGTTAAAGGCTAAAATTTCAAAATTGAAAGAAGAGTCTTTACAAAGAAGTAGTTCTGGTAAAAAAGGTCAATGTTTCCATATTAAGAAATCTGGTGATGCAACAGCAGTTTTAGTTGGTTTTCCTTCTGTAGGAAAATCTACTTTATTGAATAATTTAACTAATGCTGAAAGTAAAGTTGGAGCTTATCAGTTTACAACTTTAGATATTGTTCCAGGTGTTATGGAATATAGAAATGCTAAAATCCAGATTTTTGATATTCCTGGAATTATCACTGGTGCTGCTGGTGGTAAAGGAAGAGGTCGTGAAATTTTATCTGTAGCTAGAACAGCTGATTTAATTGTAATTGTTTTAGATGTTTTAAATCCTCAACATCTTAATGTAATTTTAAAAGAGCTACATGATATTGGAATTAGACCTAATCAACCTGAACCTGATGTAACTGTTAAACGTAAGAAATTAGGTGGTGTAAATGTTTCATCAACTGTTCCTCTCACTAATCTTGATGAAAAAACAATTAGAAATATTATTAATGAATATGGTATGCATAATGCAGATATCTTATTTAGAGATGATGTAACTATAGACCAATTCATTGATGTACTTGATAGGAATAAATCTTATGTTCCAATGATTATTTTATTAAATAAAGTAGACCTTGTAGATGAAACATATTTAAATGAAATTAGGAAGACAATTCCTGATTTTATTCCAATTTCTGCTGATAAAGATATGAATATAGACCAATTAAAAGAAATTATTTTCGAAAAATTAAATCTTATTCGTATTTACCTTAAACCTCAAGGTAGAAAAGCAGACATGGAAGACCCTTTGGTCGTTAAAAAAGGTTCTACAGTTATTGATGCTTGTGGAAAGCTTCATAGAGAATTTGTTAAGAATTTCCGTCATGCTAAGGTATGGGGAACTTCTGTTAAATTCCCAGGTCAAAAGGTCGGTCCGGATTATGTCCTTGAAGATGAAGATGTTTTAAGAATTATTTTAAAGAAATAGCTAGGGTATTATGTCTTCTGTAATTTTTATAAGTGGAACTCCATGTGTAGGTAAAACTACCGTTGCTGAAAAATTATCTTCTAAGTTAGATGATTGTGAACTTATAAAAATTAATGATTTAGCTATTTCTAATAATCTTGTTTTAGGTGAAGAACCAGAAAAAAGATACAAGGTTATTGATATTGATGCTTTAGATGAGTTATTATCTAAAAAATTAGATGAATCTACTTCTAAATTTGTTATTGTTGAAGGACATTTAACTCATTTATTATCTAATCCTGATTTTGTAGTAATTTTAAGAGTTAATCCTTCTGTATTAAAATCTAGATTATCTGACCGTAATTATTCCGATAATAAAATTCAAGAAAATCTTGAAGCAGAAGCTTTAGCAGTTTGTACATGCGAAGCTTATGAGTTACATGAAGATAAAGTCAATGAAATTGATGTTACTAGTTTAGATATTGATAGTATAGTTTCAGATATTGAAAAAATACTTTTAAATAATGAAAAATTCCCTGTTGGGGAAATTGATTTTATGGATTATTTTTTATAAAATCCTTTAATCGGACTATTTTTACAAACCTTTATAAATATAAAAAATATAATTTATATTAATATTCAATATTAGCCTAAGGTAAAATTTTCTTTTGCTATGGTTAATTGTTTTAAACTATTATTTGAATATTATATCCTGATTAAAGAGGGATATTTTGAGTAGAGGAAGTAAACCAAAGTGGATGATTGATATAGCTATTGAGAGAATGAATATTCTCTTTGAAAGAGCTGAGCTAGAATTTCACGAACACCCAGAGCGATCTGATAGGTATGTGGAACTTGCTTTGAAATTATCTACAAAATATAATACAAAAATCCCACAAGAGTGGAATCGACGCTTTTGTAGGAATTGTAAGAAGTTCCTTTACCCAGGTCACAATTCGACCGTCCGGCTAATTAACGAAGAAGTTAATATTTTTTGTGGTGAATGTGATTATATTATGAAAATTCCTTATAAAAAGGAAAAGAAAGAGAAAAGGAGATCTAATCATGAAGCTTGATAAAAAAGAAATTATGAATAGAGCTCTGAATGCTATGACTATTAATATAGGTAAAGCTGGAATCAATGAAAACGTTATTGAAGAAATTAAACGTCAATTCGAATCCAACGAAATCTTAAGAATTAAATTTGCAAAAAATGTTGCAAGAGATAAAGATGCTTATATTGATGCAATTAAGGAAGCAACACGTTGTCAACTCGTTGATGTGAGAGGACATGTTGCAGTTCTTTATAAAAGAAAACCTTAACTTACTTAAATTTAGAGTTACAGGCTTTTAAAGTCTTAAATTTACAGTGTGATTAAGTACAAAATATATAAAAAAATTTTGGAGAATTAATATGACTACTGTATTTGATGTACCTGCAGACTTATTAATAAGTCAGGTTGCAGAAGAATTTAAAGAAAACGATAAAATCGAACCTCCTGCATGGTCAAATTTTGTTAAAACTGGTGTTCACAAAGAAAGAAAACCAGAAAACCTTGATTGGTGGTTTGTAAGATGTGCATCTATCTTAAGAAGAGTGTACATCGATGGTCCTGTTGGTGTAATGAGTTTAAGAACTTTCTATGGTGGTAAAAAAGACCGTGGAGTTCGTCCTGAAAAATTCAGAAAAGGTAGTGGTGCTATCATTAGAGGCGCTTTACATCAATTAGAAGACGCAGGTTATGTTGAAAAAGTTGAAGGTGGAAGAGTTGTTACTCCTGCAGGAAGATCTTTCTTAGATAAAAAATCTGGGGAAATTATTAAATGTTCCTGGCCTTGAAAAATATTAATTATATCCGAAAAATAATGGAGAGTTTGAAATGAGCGATCTTGACGAAATACGTCGTAAAAGAATGGCTGAGTTACAAAGACAACAAGCTATGGCTGCACAATCACAGCAAGAACAAGCTGTGCAACAAGCTCAACAACAAGAAGCAGCTATGGAATTTGAAGCTCAAAAAAGAGCTATTATGGCACAAATTCTTACTCAAGAAGCACGTGATAGGTTAGCTAATCTCAGATTAACTAAACCAGAACTTGTTAATAATATTGAGATTCAATTGATTCAATCTGCACAAGGTGGTTCCCTTAGAGGAAAAGTTACTGATGAACAACTTAAAGTGCTTTTAAGAAATATAGCTGGTCAAAAAAGAGATATCAAAATTACAAGGAAATAGCTCGCATGAAAGCTTGTGTGTTATATAGTGGTGGAAAAGACAGCTCTCTTATGGGAGTGATTCTTAAACATCTCGGATTTGATGTAGAATTAACTACTGCAAATTTTGGAGTTTATGATTCCTATATACCGGCAAGTAAATCTGCAGAATCTCTTGGTTTTACTCATAAAGTATTAAAACTTGATTTTGAGCTTTTGGATAAAACTTGTGACATGATAATGAAGGATGGATTTCCGAATGATGGAATAAAGTTTCTTCATGAAAGTGTTATTGAAGAGGTTGCAAATCATTATGATGTTATTGCAGATGGAACACGCAGAGACGATAGAACTCCTAAACTTACTAAAAATCAAATTAGATCACTTGAAGACCGTAAAAATGTTCAATATACGAATTTGGATAGTTTTGGTCACAAATCTGTAAAGATGATTACATCTAATTTATTTGAAGTAACTCATGAAAAAAGTAATAAGGACAACAGTTCTGATTACGAAGTTGAAATTAGAACTTTAATTGATGAGAAAGGAGGAAATTCTCTAGATATATTTCCTGAACATTATCAAACTCGAGTTATTGGGTATAAGAAATAATAATTATCAATTAACGGTGAAAAAATGAGTAGAAATAAACCATTCGCTAAAAAATTAAGAATGGCTAAAGCAAACAAACAGAACAGAAGAATTCCAATTTGGGCTTATGCTAAAACTAACCGTAAACTTAGATACAGACCTAAACCTAGACATTGGAGAAGAAACAGCCTTAAATTATAAGGAGGACTTGTTATGGAAAGAATTTACACAATTCCACTTAGGAATGTTAAGGATGTCAAAAGGACTATCAGAGCTCCTAGAGCTATGAGAGAAGTCAGAAACTTCTTAACTAAACACATGAAAGCTGAAGAAGTTAAACTCGACGAATCTATTAATCATGCAATTTGGGCTAGAGGTATTTCAAAAATACCTTCAAAAATTACTGTTAAAGCAGTAAAAGATGATGATGGTGTTGTTGAAGCTACTTTAGCAGAATAATTTCGCTTATTAAAAGTCTATTGAGGTATTACTATGTTAAAAAGAGTTGATATTGTAGGAAACCCTAATGTTGGTGTATTCATCTTAACTACAGATGATATAGCAATTGTTCCTTATAATCTACTTGATGAAAAGGTGGATATTATCAAAGAAGCCCTAGATGTGGATGTTATTAAATCTTCAGTAGCTGGTAGTAACCTTATTGGATCTTTATCTGTAGCTAATTCAAATGGACTTATACTTCCTGAATATGTATTAGACAGGGAAATTGAACAATTAAAAGAAGCAACTGGATTAGAAGTAGCATGTTTACCTAGCAGATATTCTGCTGTTGGTAATATTGTTGCAGCTAATGATAAAGGGGCTATTGTTAGCCCATATTTAACTCCTGATGCTATAAATGTAATTGAAAGTACTTTAGATGTTAATGTAGAATCAACTTCAATGGTTGGTTCTGATATCATTGGTTCTTTAATTACTGTTACTAATAAAGGATTTTTAATTAGTAAAAATGCAACAGAAGCTGAAGTTGACTTTGCTCGTGATATTTTCCAAGTTGAAGGAGATGTAGGAACTCTTGGCCATGGAATTTCTTTAGTAGGTGCATGTACTATTTCTAATTCAAATGGTGCTATTGTAGCTAAAGAAAGTACTGGTCCTGAAATGGCTAGAGTTGAAGAGGCATTAGGCTTTTTAGATGATTTATAGGAGTATTAATATGATAACAAAAATTTATAGAGTTAAAGGTTCTTTAGTCTTAGGAGATGAAACTCAAGTATTCACTAAAGAGTACAAAGCTACTTGTGAATCTGATATTGAAGAAAAAGTTTACTCTCTTTTCGGAAGCAAACACAGAATCAACAGAAACCAAATTCAAATTGATTCTATTGAAGAAATTGCTGCTGAAGACGTACAAGACCCAATCTTAAAAGCTATCTTATAATTCTAGAGTAAGGTGATAATATGGCAACTCAAGAAGATTTTAATAAACTTGTAAATGAAATTAACATTTACAAACAACAAGTTGAATTAATTCAAAATCAAATAGATTTAATTCGTACTTCTATGGCTGAAGTTGAAGCATTATCCAATACTTTAGATGATTTAAAAGGAAAAGATTCTATTGAAGCATTTGTTCCTGTTGGTGCAGGATCTTTCATGAGAGCTGAACTTAAAAACACCGATGATATTATTATCAGTATCGGTGCTGGTGTAGCTGTCAAAAAAGATGTTGAAGGAACAAAAGAAATCATTGCAGCTCAAAAAGAAGATTTAGCTGACAGTTTAGATAAAATGTTAGCTCAACTCCAACAAACTACTGATATTGTTGGTCAACTTTCTATGCAAGCTGAACAAATGATGGCTCAAGGTCAAGCACCTAGAATGTAGAACTTTTTTTCTTTTTTCTCTTTTTTTATTTTAAATTACTAAAAAATTTAAATACTTTAATTTACTATTTTTATTCATGTCAAAATATATTTTAATTACTGCAAGTCCTCGTAAGGGGGCAAATTCAGACTCTATTGCTGAATTTATCAAAGACTCATTAGGAAATAATAATGTCGAAATTTGGAATATATATGAAAAAGAATTCACTTACTGTCATGCAGATAATGCTTGTAAGGAAGCAGGGCACTGTGTAATTGATGATGATGCTAAAACTTTAGTGGATGATTTAAAAGAAGCTGATGGGCATTTTTAATTGCTCCAATTTACTTTGGAAGATTACCTGGACCTGCTTGTACTTTAATTGATAGATTTTATGGTGTTTTCAACCCTGCTAAAGGTTTAGATGTTCCTTCACCTGATAAAAAATTAGGTGTTGTATTTACTATGGGTGGAGATGAAGAAGCTGTTAAAAATGCTGAACCTATAGCTGCTCAAACTGCATTTACATTTTCTGTTGTTGGTTTTGGTGCTTCTGATAATGTTATTTTAGGAGGTAATAATGTTCCTGATGCATTGCAACTAGTGAAGATGAACAAGCTAAAGTTAAATCTTTAGTTGATTGGATGTTATAATTACATCCTTTTTTCTTTTTTGTGTTTTAAACATATGCACAATTTTTAACATGTATTTTAATTTACTTATTTCTTTAAATATTCTTTAAATAAACTATTATTTAGTTGGGGTTGTTTTGACAACCATTATATGGATTGGATATTATGATGTTTAATAAGTTTTCATTGTTGATATTGTGTTGTGTTTTATTATGTTCTGTAAGTATTGTTTCAGCACATGATAATTCACACTCTTTTAATAATTTATACTTTAGATGATGTTAATTGTAGTGGTGTAGATAGTAGTTCTAATGGGGGTCAACATATGTCTGTACATGTTTATCAGAATTTTGACTTTCAGCATCGTGTCTTTGAAGGTGAGGTTCCTGATGCCTTTGTTATTTTATATGGTTGGAAGGAACATAAATTCATTACCAGTGGTTATACTAATGAAAATGGGGTAGTTAAGTTAAATGTTAACCCTTTAAGTCGTTATCATAGTGTTAATTTTCATGATTCTGATACTGGTGAATTTCATCATATAGATTATGATGTTCGTGCACAGGATAATTCAATAAATATTGCTCCTAATTTTCAAATAGGGGGTTTATAATGCTTATTGATTATAATTATTTATCCTACTACTTCTCAAACAAATAAAACCGTAAATGCGTCTTATGATATTAAGGCTAGTTATGATTGGGTGGACATTTCTCCTGAACATTGCGCTCCACGTGAAGGACATATACTTATATAGTTATAAGTGATGTAAAACAAATATTGTTTTATATTACTTATTTAAGGTATTAATTCAAAGGTGGTTTTAACTTTGTTTGAATCATTAAAGAAAAAATTTTCACGTACTAGTCAAAAATTAACTGATGAGCTCGAAGAAGAAGCAAAACAGGAAGATAATTATATTGAAGAGGAAGTTCCTGAGAAAAAATCATTCTTTTCATTTGGCAAATCTAAAAAAGAGGAAGAACCAGTTGAAGATGAAGAGGAAGTTCCTCAAGATGAAGATAAAAATGAGAAAAAATCATCATTCTTTTCATTTGGTACATCTAACAAAGATGAAACAGATGAAAGTTTAGAAGAGGATGAAGATACTGAAAGCGAACCTCAAGAAAAAGATAAGAAGTCAAGTTTCTTTTCATTTGGTTCATCATCAAATAAAGAAAATGATGGTGAAGATGATGAGGAAGAATCTTCTGATGATGAAGTTGAAGAAAAAGAAGAAAAATCATCATTTTTCTCATTTGGTAAGAAAAAAGATAAAAAAGAGGAAGAAGTTATTTCTGAAGAAGTTGAAGAAAACCTTCCTGCTGTTCCTGAGGAAGTTCAAGAGAAAAAATCTAGATTCTCCTTTGGAAAACCAACTAAAATATTCTCATTTGTCCGTGAAAAAACTATTTCTGAAAAACACGTAGAAAATATCTTTTGGGAGCTTGAAATAGAGCTTTTACAAGGGGATGTTGCTATGGAAGTAGCTAGTAAAGTTGTTGACTCAGTAAAAGAAAACTTAGTAGGACAAAAAATTAGCAGAAGTAGTGATATTGAAGAATATACTTTTAAAGCATTACAAGATGCTGTACGTGAAATCATTGATATTCCAGGAAAAAGTATGACAGAAATGATTGAAGCTAAAAAAGCTCAAGGTGAACCTTTAGTTGTAATGTTTGTTGGAATTAATGGAACTGGAAAAACAACTACTATTGGAAAATTAGCTAATTATTATCTTAAAAAAGGATACACTCCAGTAATTGCTGCTGCAGATACATTTAGAGCAGGAGCTATTGAACAAGTAACTTTCCATGCAGATAATGTTGGTGTAAAAATTATTAAGCACCAAAAAGGATCTGATCCTGCTGCTGTTGCTTATGATGCAGTAGAACATGCTCAAGCACAAGGAAAAGAACTTGTATTAATTGATACTGCTGGACGTATGCAAACTAATACTAACTTAATGGATGAAATGAAGAAAATTAAACGTGTTTCAAATCCAGATTTAGTTATATTTGTTGGTGATGCTCTAACAGGTAATGATGCAACTGAACAAGCAGCTAAATTCAATGATGCTATTGACCTTGATGGTGTAATCTTAACTAAAGCAGATGCTGATAGTAAAGGAGGAGCTTCTTTATCTATTGGTTATGTAATTAAAAAACCTATCATGTTTTTAGGAATGGGTCAAGGTTATGATGACATTAAGGAATATGATGCTGATTGGATGATGGATCAATTATTCTCCTTTGATGATGAAGAAGTTGTTGAAGAAGAAGCTTAATTTTGTAATTTAATAGCTATTTTTTAGCTATCATGTCTTTTCTTTTTTATTTGTAATTTTTTTAATTAAACACTCATTTAATTTTCAATAAAATGATATAAAGATTAAATATTTTTCATAAATTTTAAATATTTCTTAAACTTAATCTATTATAATAATAAAATATTATGGGTTTTATTAGTTATTAAATTAAAATGAGGTGTAATGTTTGAAATTTAAAAAAGCTATTTTAATGATTTTTCTAATGTTATTAGTTGTAATTTCAATTGGAGCTGTTTCAACTGCTGATGATAATGAAGCTATGTACATAATAGTTGAGCCTGATTATAGCGATGTTGATGATTATTCAGGTATTCTTTTTGGTGTAGTTGATGATAATGACCAAATGGTTTCTGCTGATGTAGAATATTATATTTATGATGATTCAGGAAATATTGTTTACACTGATTACTTTACATCACGATGATTTAATGAGTATATCTTTAAATCCACTAGATGATTCAAAAAGCTATCATGTTTCTTTTAAAGCAACATATGATAATGTAACAATTGAGGACATATATTCCTTTGCTATAACTAATGTTGGTGTTAGTGTAGCTCCTGGATGGGTTTCTTATAATGATGCTAATGTTAGTGTAGCTCCTGGATGGGTTTCTTATAATGATACTAACGGTACTGTAGTTACT
>JAKSUH010000149.1 GCA_024413395.1 archaeon | reverse complement strand
GCCCAATCCCCACTCCCCAATCCCCAATCCCCAATCCCCAATCCCCATTTAAAAATATATATTTTTTTCATTATTTTTAAAGTCGTTATTTTTTAAAAATATTAATTAAAGTTTAATTTTCAATATTATAAAATGAGAATAATTAATTATTATTTATCTAAAAATCAATGAAGTTATTCGAAATTTTATTGATAGTCAGCATATCTTTATATTTCTGTGCAGACAAAAAAGAAGATAAGAAATTAGAAGGAACTATAATTTCATCAGATGATTCAGATTTATTAGAAAATGCATTCAATGATGATTATACTTCAGAATTTATTTCAGAACAACCATCAAATGGATGGATTGGTTTAGAATTAAAAAAAGAAAACAGAATCACTAAAATAGGTTGGGCACAAAATGGCAAAAAAGAAGATTACTTATTAGGTATATTTGAAGGAGCAAATAATGAAACATTTGTAGATGCTATTCCATTATATATGATAGTAAAAGAAGGTAAAAAAGGTAAAATGAATTATATTGATATAGATGTTACTAAAACATTTAAATATATTAGATATGTTGGTCCAAATAATAAACATTCTGTAATATCAGGATTTGAAGTATATGGTCATGTTGTTGAAGAAGGTAAAGAAGAAGAAGAAAAATTATATCAACCTACTCAATTACCTTTATTAGTTATTCATACAGAAGATAACGTAGACCCATATGATAAAGATCATCTAATGATAAGTAACATTGTAACAATTGTAGATGGTAAAGTTGATGTTACTGCTACTGGTACTATAAAATTAAGAGGTAATTCAACTTATAAATTAGAAAAAAAATCTTATAGATTAAAATTTGATAAAAAGAAAAGAATATTTGGTTTACCAGCTAAAGCTAAAAGATGGAACTTATTAGCTAATCATATGGATAAAACATTAACAAGAAATGCAATGGCCTTTCATATCAGTGAATTAATTGGTATGAGATATACTCCAGGATGTCAAATGGTTGATTTTATGATCAATGGTGAATATAAAGGTACCTATATGATATGCGATAGAATGGAAGTCGGAAAGAAAAGAATTGCTGTTACAAAAATGGAAGAAACTGATAATGAAGAACCTGAAATTACTGGAGGTTACTTATTAGAAGCTGATGGAACTGCTGGATTTAGTAACAGAAAAGGAGAAATAGGTATTAGATCAGGTAAAGGAATTACTTATAGAATAAGATATCCTGACCAAGATACTATAACAGAAGAACAATCCACCTATATTAAAGGAAAATTCGATGAAATGGAAGAAGCTGTATATAATGGTGAAGTAGATAAAATAGATGTTGAATCATTCCTTCAATTTTTCTTAACTGAAGAACTTTGTGGAGATGAAGATTCTTTATGGGCAAATGTTTATATAACTAAAGATAGAGAAGATGATAAATTCCGTTTCGGACCAATATGGGACTTTGATCTTTCTCAAGATAATGACGTAAGACTTTATCCAACCAATAATAGAGACAACTTTGTCTATAAATATGGTCCAAGTGCTGGTACTATTAAAACTTTCGTTAACCATATCTTAAGTAATGAAAAGGTTTTACCTCAACTTAAAAAGAAATGGAAAGAAATTACTTCAACTACAATAACAAAAGAATCATTACTTGACTTCATTGATGAACATGTTGAACGTATTAATGAATCACAAAAACTTAATTTTATTAGATGGTCTACTGCTTTATCTACAAAAATTGTTTATAATGCTCAAGCCTTAGGAACATACGAAGCAGAAGTTGATACTCTTAAAAAATTCTTCGAAGAAAGATTTGATGTTTTAGACAAAATTATTGAGAATGCAAATGCTACAACTATCGAACAAGGTGGAGATAATCCTTGGGGAGGAGACTGGGGTGGTGATTGGGGTGGTGACTGGGGAAATAGATCTGATTTCAATTGGACAGATGGATTCAATTGGACTGATTGGGAAAATAATAGAAATGGTACTGGTTTCGATTGGGGTGATTTTGATTGGGGAGATTTCGACTGGGGTGATATGGGTGGTGTAGATTTCGGTGGTTTTGGTGATTTTGGTGGATTTGGTGGAGATTTCAAATTCCCAAATCAAAACTAAAATATTAAATAGAGTTACATTTCTTTTATATATTCCTTTAAATTCATTCTACTAAATTTTGAATAGATTTTAAAAAAAAACTTTGTAAACCTTTTATATTAAATTTTTTTTTATATTTATTAAAATATTTAATTATTTATCATTATTATTTCTGAAATGAATTTTTATTATATTTAAACATTTATTTTCATTTTTTTAATCTTTTATGATGGGGATTGGGGATTGGGGATTGGGGATTGGGGATTGGGGATTGGG
>JAKSUH010000148.1 GCA_024413395.1 archaeon | reverse complement strand
AATTTATATAAATTAATGATAAGTGATTTAATAAGTGTTATATTAACAGTAATAACAGAAAAAGATGAAGAAAATAAGGACTTGACTATGTTGAAATATGTAATGAGTGGTACAAAAAAAGATATTACTTCATGGGGACAAGAGTATATAAGATCTTTATGTTCAGATATAGGTGTTGAATATAATAACAGATTAGATACTGATACACCTGTTAATGATTTAATAGATGACTTAGTTAAAGTAATAGTTCCTTATTTAATTAAACAGCATTGTGAAAGTGACGCTATAGATTTATTAATTGAAGTCGATTGTATTAATGATATTATGGATTTCATTAATGAAAATAATTATAAAAAAATTTGTTTATATTTATTATCAATAACAAATTATGCAGCTGATACTGAAGAATATCGAGCAACACTCGAACTTGTTTATAAAATTTATTATACAAAATTTCATCAATATACTGATGCAATGAGAGTTGCTATAAAAATGGGAAATAAAATTTTCATTGAACAAACTTTTAATCAATGCAAAGATCCTATAATAAAAAGACAATTAGCCTTTATTTTAGCAAGAGAAGGAATATTTTTAACAAATAATGAAAATATCGAAACTGAAATTATTGAAGTAATGAGTAATTATAAATTAACCGAATATTATAGAATTTTAGCAAAAGAATTGGAATTACTAGAACCAAAACATCCTGATGATGTTTTCAAAACACATTTAGAAGATAAAAAAAAAAATACCACTGGTAAAAAATTAGAATCCTATAAAATAAATATGGCTTATTCAATAGCAAGTGCATTTATTAACGCAGGATTTGGTACAGAAAGTTTAGTAACTCAAAAAGACTCTGATTGGATATATAAAAATAAAGAAGAAGGAATTATTTGCTTATTAGCTGGATTAGGTTTAGTTAATATATGGGATTATCTTGAAGGACCTGGAAAACTATATGAATATGCAGGAAATAAAGAAAGCGATCCACATAAAAGAGCAGGTAGGAATCTCGGATTGGGGATTTCCCTTACAAGAATTCACGATGATAATGACGTCGCAGTGGCTGTTTTATTAGAAGAATTACAAGATAAAAATTTAACTGTGAAAATTTCAGCATTATTTGGTTTAGGTTTGGCGGCTGCTGGAACACAAAATGAAGAATTGGTTCAACCTTTATTAGATGTATTTCAAGATTTTTCATATGGATTTGAACTAAGTGCTTTTATTTCTTTATGCCTTGGTCTAATTTTTATTGGATCTTCTAATGAAGATGTTTTTAATGAAATGTTCGCTATATTATTATCAAGAAACGAAGGAGGAAAATCGAAAATTTTTGAAAGTCCATTTTTCGTTCTTTATGCTTTAGGTTTAGGTTTAATATGTCTTGGAAAACAAAAAGATACCGATTTCATGATAGAAACTCTCGTTTCTATTGAAGAATTCTCAAAAGAAATGAAAGATTATTTAAAAACTTTATTAATATCATTCAGTTATGCAGGAAGTGGAAATGTATCAAAAGTCCAAGAATTGATTCAGATTATAGCAAAACCCCCTGAAGAGATTAATCCTAAAGTGCAATCTATTGCTGTTATTGGATGTTCATTAGTCGCTATTGGTGAAGATGTAGGTTGTGAAATGCTTTCCAGAAGTTTTAACCATTTTTTGCAATTTGGTGATGTGCATATTAAACAGGCAGTATCATTAGCTATGGCTTTATTAAATTTATCAGACCCTAAAGTTTCTATAGTTGATAGTTTAACTAAATTTTGTTATGACACAGAAAAATCTGTAGCAATGAATGCTATTTTTAGCATGGGATTGGTTTCTAGTGGATCAAACCATACAAGAGTCGGTGGATTATTAAGAAGTTTAGCTGGTTATTATAATGAAGAAACTAATCCATTATTTGTTACAAGAGTTGCTCAAGGACTTTTACATTTAGGAAAAGGGTTAATAACTTTAGATCCTGTTTATAGTCATAAATTATTATTAAATAATACTGGTATTGCTGGAGTTCTTATTGCTTTATATTCATTCACTGAAGCAGAAAATTTAATATGTAATAAATATGAATTTTTGCTTTATTCATTAGCTTTAGCAATGAAACCAAAAATTGTTATGACAGTCGATGAAAAATTAAAACCAGAAAAAGTCCAATTAATGATTGGTCAAGCTGTAGATATTGTTGGTCAAACTGGTAATCCTAGGACAATTTCTGGATTCCAAATTCATTCTTCTCCTGCAATGTTAAACTCTGGGGAAAGATGTGAATTATCTGGAGATGATTTTATTTCATATACTGATGTTTTAGAAGATATAATTATTGTAAAAGAAAAAGAAAGAAAAGTTGAAGAAGAAAAATAAGAATAGTTCTATTTAAGTTAAA
>JAKSUH010000147.1 GCA_024413395.1 archaeon | reverse complement strand
TTGAACTAATTTTAATTGTGATAAAATGAGTTGTTATAAATATTGGAGTAAACTCGAATCTATTGCTAATAAACTTTCAAATTTTGGCGATATTAATCAAGAAAACATGGATAGTTTAAATAATACAGATATTAAAGAAATTACTACTATTTTAGACGAAATTGAAGTAATAGCTCATGATAAAGAAATAGATTTCAATTCTGCAAAACATATTCTTGATAATAAAAAAATGAATAATGTCTTACAATTGATTCGTAAATTCTATGTTTATATAGGTGCAAGATTAGAAAAAGAAAATGCACTAACTATTCTTAATAGTGATAATCCTAGGGAAGTGTTAAATTCTTTCCATTTTTATGATTGATATATAGGGCTTATTGAAAATGAAATGCAATTAGCTAAATTTGATGAAAATAAAACATTTTGTTTTTTAGGAAGTGGTCCTTTACCTTTGACTTTAATAATGTTTAATTTAGTAACAGGTTGTAAATGTATTGGTGTAGAACAAGATTCAGAAGTTGCAGAATTATCTAGAAATGTTTTAAAACAGTTAGATTTAGATTAAGATATTCAAATTGTAACTGGTACAGAAAAATCATTAGCAGACATTGATTTTGATATATTGATGATTGCTGCATTTGCAGTACCTAAAAAAAGAGTATTCTCAACAGTATGGGAAATAGGAGATGAAGAAACTCCCGTATTATTTAGAACTTACTCTGGAATGAGAGCTATTTTATATGCTCCTGTTACAGATGAAGATATTGAAGGTTTCCATAAAGAAGTAATGTTACTTCCTAAAGGTAAAACAAATAACACATTTGTTTTAATAAGGAAAATTAATAATTATTTTGAATAATTTTATTTTTTTCCTTAAAAATCCTTATTTTTACCTTAATTCTTAAAAGTATATATATAATGAAAGAATAATATTTTATTATCATTATTCTTTTAGACTCTTTTTGCTCTCAAGATTAATTGGTTAAATTTCTTGCAAACTAATTAATGGAAGAGTCTGGAAGTTTTGCGATTAACTAGATAATTAATAAAAAAATTATGGTGATATAATGGCAATTACTCAAGGAAAATCAACCAGAAGCCCTTCAGGTGCTAGAAATAGGACTAACCGTGGAAAAAGGAAATCTGAATTAGGTAGAGATTCTGCAGAAACCCACATTGCTGAAAGAAAAGTAAGAAAAATCAGAACTCGTGGTGGAAACGAAAAATTAAGATTAGCTGCTACTAATAAAGTAAATGTTATAAATCAACTTTACGATAAAGCTAAAGTTTTAGATATTTTAGATGTAGTTGAAAACAACGCAAACCCAAACTACGTCAGAAGGAACATCATCACTAAAGGGGCTATTGTAGAAACTGCTGAAGGAAACGTTAAAGTTACTTCCAGACCTGGCCAAGATGGTGTTGTAAACGGAATTTTTGTTGATTAATAATTGTATCAACATTCTCTCTTTTTTTATTTTTTTAGTAACTATTTTATACTATTTTTCACATATATATTTTTAATATAATTTATATGGAGATAATATGTCAGATGATAAAATTGGAATGAATCACGGAGCTGGTGGAGAAGTAATGGCTAATCTCATTGCTAGCACTATTTTAGATAATCTCTCTAAAAAGAGTGTTAATGGTGGTGTTAGTTTAGATGATTTAGATGATGGAGCTACTATCCCACTCGGTGATTATGAAATTGTATTTACTACAGATGGTCATATAGTTGATCCTTTATTCTTCCCAGGTGGAGATATTGGTAGAATTTCAGCAGCAGGAACTATCAACGATGTTTCTGTAATGGGTGCTAAACCATTAGCTATTTCAAATGCTATTATTATGCAAGAAGGATTTCCAATTGAAAAACTTGATAAAATTATGAAATCTCTTAATGAAGCTTGTGAAGAAGTTGATGTTGCTGTTATTACTGGTGATACTAAAGTTATGCAACAAGATAAGATTGACGGAATCGTAATGGTGACAACAGGTATTGGAGTTGCTAAAAAAGGTGAAATTGTTAGAGATTCAGGTTTAAATGTAGGGGATAAAATCATTGTTACTGGTTCACTTGGAGACCATGGAATGAGTTTAATGTCCTTTAGAGAAGGTTTTGGATTTGATACTGACTTAAAATCTGATGTTGCTCCAATGTGGAATGTAATTAAGAAAGCTCTTGATGTTGGTGGTGTAACTGCTATGAAAGACCCTACTCGTGGAGGATTTGCTAATGCAATTAACGAAATGGCTTCTAAAGCGGGTGTAGGTGTTTTATTACAACAAGAAGCTATTCCAATTAAAAAAGAGGTTCATGCTGTTTCTGAAATGTTAGGAATTGATTCTTTTGAAGTTGCTAATGAAGGTAAAGTTGTTATGGGTGTTAAAGCTGAATTAGC
>JAKSUH010000146.1 GCA_024413395.1 archaeon | reverse complement strand
TAAAGAGAAAAAAGATGAAAAAGATAAAGAAAAAGATAAAAAAGGAAAAAATGAAAAAGAAAAAAGTGAAAAATCGAAAGATAAATCAGAAAAAGAAAAATCAGAAAAGGTTAAAGAACCTGAAAAAAAACAAGAGTTTAAACCCCAAAAAATATCAGAATTTGAAATGATTAATCAAGATCATTCTCTTAAATCATTTGAATGGTGTATAAAAAGAAGAAACGAACATTATAGAAGATTACTAGAACAAATCGAATCTAATGAAGGTTCTTTATTAAAGTTTTCAGAAGCTTACAAAACTATGGGTTTACACATATTACCTAATAATGATATTTTATATAGAGAATATGCCCCAGGAGCAAGAGGAATAGCATTATTTGGTGATTTTAATCATTGGAATAGAGACCAATATTGGGCTAAAAGAGACAATTTTGGATTTTGGGAATTAGTACTTCCAAATATTAATGGACAACCAATGATCAGACATGGACAAAAAGTAAAATGTAATGTTGTTTTAAGAAATGGTCATTGGGCAGATAGAAATCCGATATGGAGTAATTATCTAGTTCAAAATAAACAAAGTTTAATTTATGACAGTGTTTTTTGGAATCCTGAAAAAAAATATGAATGGACTTGTCCTAATGATCATGTTAAAAGACCTAAATCTTTAAGAATTTATGAGGCTCATGTGGGAATGTCCTCTTTTGATCTTAAAGTATCAACATATAAGGAATTCGCAGATAATATTTTACCAATTATTAAAAAAACTGGTTATACAGCAATACAATTAATGGCTATTATGGAGCATGCGAACTATGCTTCATTTGGATATCATGTTAACAATCTTTTTGCTGCTGCATCAAGATTTGGTGATCCTGAAAATTTAAAATATTTAATCGATAAAGCTCATAATATGGGTATGTTTATGATAATGGATATAGTCCATTCACATGCCAGTTCAAATGTAAATGATGGATTTAATTATTGGGATGGAACAGATTATTTATATTTCCATGGTGGTGCAATGGGTAAGCATACTCAATGGGATTCTAGATTATATAATTATTCATCATATGAAACATTAAGATTTTTATTAGCTAATTGTGCATATTATACAAATGTTTTTCATTTTGATGGCTTTAGATTTGATGGTATAACTTCAGTCTTATATAGAAATCACGGTATATGTTATTCTTTCAGTGGAGATTATAACGAATACTTTGGAGATAATTTTGACGAAGATGGAGGAGTTTATCTTATGCTTGCAAATAATTTATTACATCAATTAAATCCAGAAGTGATAACTATAGCTGAAGATGTTAGTGGAATGCCTGGATTATGTCGTCCTGTAGAAGATGGTGGATTTGGTTTTGATTATAGATTAAATATGAGTGTGAGTGATAAATGGATTAAATTTTTAAAAGAATATAAAGATGAAGACTGGGATTTAGGTAATTTAATATTTACTTTAACAAATAGAAGATATAATGAAAAGCATGTTGGATATTGCGAGTCTCATGATCAAAGTATAGTTGGTGATAAAACCATTGCTATGTGGTTATTTGATCAAGAAATGTATTGGAATATGTCATGTAACTCACCTGAAACACTAATAATTTCAAGAGGAATGTGCTTGCATAAAATGATAAGATTAGTTACATTTGCTTTAGGTGGTGAAGCATATTTATGCTTTATGGGTAATGAATTTGGTCATCCAGAATGGGTAGATTTTCCTACACCTCGAAATGGTTTTTCTTATGCCCATTGTAGAAGAAGATGGGATCTTTGTTATAATAAATCATTAAGATATAAATATTTATATAATTGGGATGTAGCAATGAATAAATTAGACGAAATTTTCAATTTTATTAAAAGTCCTTATCAATATGTTAGTCTTGTACACGAAGATGATAAAATGATTGTTTTCGAAAAAGGTGATTTATTATTTGTTTTCAATTTCCATCCATATAAAAGTTATGAAAACTATAAAATTGGTACTCAATGGTCATCTGAACATAAGATTGTTCTTGATTCAGATGAAGGAAGATTTTTTGGTAAAACCAGACTTGAGTATGGCCACGGACATTATTTCCCTATTATAAAATCTCCATGGAACAATAGACCTAATAATATGAATATATATATACCATCTAGAACATGTATGGTTCTGGTTGCAAAAGAAAACGAGAAAAAATACGATTTATCAAAATTTACTTTTGAAAGTATTGAATAAAAATAAATAAATGAGTTAAATATTTATCAGGTGAAAGCCTATATAAATTAAACTTTTATAAAATAAATATTACAAAATAATTTAATTTAATTTATTTTCTTTGGTTACTTTTGAAAATTAAATAAGACATTGGGGATTGGGGATTGGGGATTGGGGATTGGGGATTGGGGCTTGGGCCCCAT
>JAKSUH010000145.1 GCA_024413395.1 archaeon | reverse complement strand
ACAAGTGATGACTATGGTAAAGTAAAATTATTTAGATATCCTTCACCAGTTGAAAGAGCATTGCCAAATACTTATTCAGGACATTCAAGTCATGTAACAAATGTTAGATTCCTTCATAATAATAAGCATTTAATTAGTACTGGTGGAAATGATAAAGCTATTTTCCAATTTAAATTTAAATACGATAAAAATGCTGCTGAAGATGAAGATGAGGAAAATGAAGAGAGTAATGAAGAAGATGTTTTTGATCAACAAGAAGAAGAAGACAATTTCGGAGAAGAAGAATTTGGTCCTGGTGATCAATTTGCATCAAGTAAACCATGGATAGGTAATATGTTGGCATCAAGTCCAGATATTAAAGGAAAGAATTATAATGGAAAAGCTCCAAATGAAAATATTAAAAGATTAAAATACGTTTTTGGTTATAGAGCATTTGATTCAAGAATGAATATTAAATACACAAAAGATGAAAATAAAATTGTTTATACAACTGCTGCTTTAGGTATAGTAATTGATAAAAAAACAAATAAACAAAAATATTTCACTAATCATGAAGAAGATATTGTATCATTAGCTATACATCCTAATGGAACAACAGTAGCAACTGGTCAAATGGCTGCTAAAGGTAAAGCTAAATTTATAGATTTATATGTATGGAATGTAAATAATTTACCCTCTCAAACAAATGTATTAGCAGATGATAGAGCTAAATGTCCTTCTGGTGTTTCTAATTTAAAAGGTGTTTTACTAAGAGCTATTCGTGTGTTACAATTTAGTCCAGATGGTAAAAAATTATTAGGTAATGGTCAAGATGATTCTAATTCAATTGCAGTTTGGGACACATCAAATTTAAATAAAATATCTCTAATAGGTACAGTAAAAGTTGATGGTGCTAGAGTATTAGATGCAGTATGGATTAATAATGAAGAATTTGTAAGTGTAGGTCCTAAACATATAAAATTTTATACAGTAAAAGGAAGAAATATTACAGCTGTTAAAGGTTCATTTGGTAAAATAAAGCAAGAGCAATTATGTAGTGTTTGCTCAGCATTTAAAAAATTATTTACAGGTACTGTTAAAGGTAATTTAATTTCATGGACAGGAAAAAATGCTGGATCAACTACTAATGTTTGTAAAAATGGTTCTTTATATTGCTTATATTATAATCCTAATTTAAATTTAATGTTTGCTGGAGGATATGATGGAATAATTATTGCTTATGGAGATGGAAAATTAAATGAAAAATATAGATTGGATATAAAAAAGATTACAAATTCTCCAACTGATTGTGGAATTAGAGCAATTGATGTTAATTCAAAAGAAGAAATGGTAGTAGGTACAAAAGGAGGTGAAATAGTTGAAATTAATCTTAAATCAAAGACATTAGCAAGAACAATAATGAAATCACATTATGATAAAGAATTATGGGGACTTACAATTAATCCAACAAATAATAATGAAGTAGCTACTGGAGGTGGAGATAAAACTTTACGTATATGGGACATTAAAAATGATAAACAAAAAGGATTTTTAATGCTAAAAGATGACTTTAGAGCAATTGATTGGTCTTCAGATGGTAAATTTATTGTTATTGCTACTTTAACTGGATTTATTTATTATGTCGATATTGAAACAATGAAACTAAGTAAACCATTTAAATCACTTTTCTTTTCTGATAAAACCGATAAAGATGGAGAATATTTAAAATGGATTCAAGAAATAAAAATTAGTCCAGATAATTCAATGGTAGCATTTGGTTCTCATTGTGGTAAAGGAGAAAGTTTCGGCAGAATACAAGTTTTAAATGTAAATGATAGTGTAGATAATCCTTTTAAACAGAAATTAACTATAAATGCAAGAGTTACTTCGGCTATAACTCATTTAGATTGGGGAGCTGATAGTGATATGATAGTTTGTAATTCATTAGCTTATGAATTAAAATATCTTTCAGTTGAATCAAAAGGTGAATTAAGGGCATCAGCATGTGTTTATTCAGAAGATTTATGGCATACATGGACATGTCTTTTTGGATTTCCAGTTCAAGGAATATGGCCACCAGCAACAACTGGATATTTCGTAAATTATGCATGTAGAAGTGCTAATCAAAAAATAATCGCTACTGGAGAAGACTCAAGTTTAGTTAAATTATTTAAGTGTCCATCTGTTATAGAACATGCAAATTATAAGGCTTATGGTGGACATTCAAGTCATATTCCTAAAGTTAGATTTACACCTAATGATCAATATTTAATTTCTGTAGGTGGAAATGATAAAAGTGTATTTGTTTGGGAAACTGATTTTGGAAAAGTTTCTTCAAAAGACAAAAAACATGAAGAGGAAGACGAAGGAAATGAAGAAGCCGATGAAGACCAAGGTGGTGAAGAAGAAGAAGAAGCAGAAGAAGAAGAAAATGAAGAA
>JAKSUH010000144.1 GCA_024413395.1 archaeon | reverse complement strand
TATCTCCTCCTTATTAATGTGCTTTTATTTTCTCTTCTATCTTCTGATGACAAATTGGACATTCATCAATTGAATTTGAACATTCTTCACAACAGGCCATATGAGTACAAGGCATAAACACAATACATTTATCTGATTTCATACAAACACTGCATTTTAAATTTTCCAATTTTTGTTGAGTAGAATTATTTCCTTTTGTTTCTTCTTCTCCCATTAATTCCTTTGCATTAAGTAAAGGAGGAGTTGTAAGATTAAATACACTCTGATATAATAAGGAACATCTGTTACATACATTAAAACCACAGTTAAAACAAGAATATATTACTTTGTTAAGGATATCTAACTCACATTCACAGAAAGAACATCTTGGAAAATAATCAGATCCTCTGATACATTGATATTCTTTTACTGTTACTCTTAATAATAAAGGATGACCAGAACAATTTCTACATGTTAATGGACTTCTAAGAAAAATATTATATCCTAAAATAATGTTGCATATAGGACAAATACAGCTACTACAATCTTCAGTACCTCCACATACTAAAATAATATTAAGAATTTTATTAAAATATTTTACCTCCATTACAGTATCCACAAATACATTTGTTTCCAAAAGTATATGGTTTTCCACAATAGAAATTCCCAGTTTCTAAACATGGATAAACAAATTCTTCTGAAGTATTTGCTTTTTTTAAGGCACATGTAGGACATAAATTAAATTTACAATTAAAACAAACCAAAATTGGAAGATAACCAGTTGAATATTTTTTAGAACAATTACTGCATTTTATTTTGGAAAACTCTGGTTTTATTTTAATAAGAGTAGCATGAGTAATTCTGATTAAATAAATGGAACATTTATCACAAAACATTTTCCCTGAAGCATAAAGATAATATCCTAAAATAAAATCACATTCAGGACAAGGAATTCCATCCATAGGCCCACATCTACCATCAGTAGAACCACTTATAATTTTACCATATCCACTGAATTTCCTTCCACAATAAAATAATCCTTCTCCATTATAATGAATATTTTTAGGTAAAGAAACTTTTATATATCCATGAGTAATTTTAGTAATTAAAGCAATAGTTTTGGTTTCTGTAATTGTTTGTACTTCAAGACTTGAGGAACATCCCATTTTTATTTTTAATTTATTAACATATTAAGTTATTAATTTAAATTTTTGATATATTTTATTTGCATTTATTTGAGATAAAAACAAAAATATTAATCTTAATATGCTAAAATAAATATATTAAGGCAATATACAATATATACAAATAATATTCAACTAATTCTTTTTTTATTCCCATATTTTTATACTTGAATCTGAAGAAGCTGAGGCAAATTTAGTATCATCTAATTTTATTAAAGTACAAATAGAAGCTGTATGTCCTTCTTGAAAAACAAATTTTGATTCTGGTTCATTTAAATCCCAAAGGATGATTTTTCCATCATCTGAACCTGAGATTAATCTTCCTCCATCTATTTCTATCATAGTATTTACACTCTTAGAATGTCCTTTAAACTCCAATACTTTTTTCATAGTCTTAGGATCTACTATGTATATATCTCCATTTCCTAAGCCTACTGCCAATCTTCCATCCTTTAATTGTAATAAACTCCAAACAACATTTAAAAGAAGTAATTCTCCTTCTTGTTTCTGGGCGCTTATATCAAATATTTTTAACATTTTGTTTCCTCCTCCAGTTGCCACTTTTCCTTCTTTTAAAGAACAACAAGCAGAAATTAATTTCTTTTCTTCTTGAAGAGTTGTTATCTTTTCATATTTATTTAAATCCCAAAGAATTGCACTTTTATCATCAGAAACTGAAAGTAAATTTCCATTTGAAGTTTCTGTTAATCCCCAAATCATTGATTTATGTCCACTAAGAGTTCCTTTACATTCTCCATTTGATTCATTCCATACTTTAATTATTTTATCTTCTCCAGCAGAAACTATAAGTCCTGAAGATAGTCTTATCATACAGTTAATAGAACCAGTGTGTTCTGAAAACTTGGATGAAAAAGTATGTTTTATAACATCCATTTTCTGAACTTCATTTCCAAAGGCTACAAGGATATTTTTATCTTCAGAAGTTGTTATAAAGGATGGTTCTTTCTGTGTTTGTATTGTATCAATACACTTAGGAAAAGCAAACTTAGGTGCCTTTACAACTACTTCTTTTGTCTTACTTCCTCCACATCCCATTTTTATTTTTTACTTAAAGAGAGAATATTGAAAATAAATTTTAATTATAAAAATAATTGAATATTCTTTTAATACTTTTAATAACTTTAATAACTTTAATAATAGTATTAATAAATATTTTTAGTAAATATTATTTATATTATGGCAGAAGAAGAGAAAAAAGAAGGAAAAAAGGAAAAAGAAATTCCTTTATCCACTGAGACTTTATGTT
>JAKSUH010000143.1 GCA_024413395.1 archaeon | reverse complement strand
AATTAGATATTGATAAAAATGAAATTGCTATTGCTTCAACTGGTGTTATAGGTAGACAAATGCCTATGGATATTATTAGTGAAGTAGCTATTGATTCTATTTCTAAATTAGAACATTCTGCATCTGCTTCTGCTGATTGTACTCAAGCTATTATGACTACTGATACATTTCCTAAAGAATTTGCAGTTGAAATCACTTTAGAAAATGGGGAAATTGTTAAAATTGGAGGCATTACTAAAGGTTCTGGAATGATCGCTCCAAATATGGGTACAATGCTCTGTTTTTTAGTAACTGATGCAATAATATCTGCTGAAGACATTAATAAAGCTTTAAAAATAGCTGTTGGTGACAGTTTTAATATGATTGTTGTTGATGGGGATGAAAGTACAAATGATACTGCTCTTTTAATGGCTAATGGTCAAAGTGGTGTTGAAGTTGTCAAAGATGGTGTTATAGATAGTCATTTCCAAGAAGGATTAAATTATCTTTGTATTGAACTTGCTAAAAAGATGGCTTATGATGGAGAAGGAGCTACTAAATTCATGGAAGCAAGAGTTACTGGTGCTTTAACTACTGAAGATGCTAAAAAAGCAGTTCATGCAGTAATTTCATCAGCATTATTTAAATCTGCTCTTTTTGGTGGAGATCCTAATTGGGGAAGAATTGTATCTGCTGTAGGTTATTCTGGTTGTGAAATGAATCCTGACATTATTACTATTTCTTTAGAAAATGATGAATTCTCTGTTGATTTAGTTAAAAAAGGTAAAATATTGGCTTTTGATGGAACAGAAGAATTAAAAACAGCTGAAAAAATAATGCTTTCTAAAGAAATTGTTGTTACAATCAATTTAAATCTAGCAAACGAATCAGCTGTTGGTTGGGGTTGTGATTTAACTTATGATTATGTAAAAATTAATGCAGAATATACAACTTAATTTATTCCATTAATTTTCTTATTTTTCCTTTTGAAGCTAATATAATAGCTAATAAAGCACAGTACATCACTATAAATATTAGACAGTATGATTTAAAATCAGCTATAGGGATTATTCCAAATAAATAAGGAGTTATTGATCCTGACGGGAAGAATCCTCCTAACATTCCAGAAATTATATATGCTGTAGCTAATGCAACGTATGTTAAGCTCATTAAACGAGATAAATATTTTTCTGGAGCTAATAATGAAACAATACTTAAAACAATTGGTAATACCATTATTTCAGATATTGATCTTAATAGTTCTATAATCACGACAAAGGATAATGGAATATTAATTATTCCTAAATCAGCCATTGTACATGGGATGAAAAATATAATATATACTAATAAAATTAAGCTTATTCCAACTATCATTTTAAAAAGTAATTTTTCATTATTTTTACTATATTTAATGAATAATAATGAGAAAATAATCACTCCAAATGGTTCAATAAACCTTATTAGTTCAGGAGTTATTTTAAATGGAATAAACATAATGGTGTTTACCATATAATCTTTAACAAAGAACATTAAAACAGCATCTATTTGTTCGAATCCTATAAAGAAAATTATTGCAAAAATTTGTATTATTATAATTGCTTTAATATGATTTTTCTCTTTTTGTGTTAATTTTTCCTTAATTTTTGATGAAACATTCTTTATATTAGGTTTAAGTCCAACTAATTCTCCTTTTTTATTTATTAAGTATTTATTTTTAAATAAATTGTATACTATAAGAGCAACTACTGAAGATAACGCTAAAAATAAAAATCCATATTTGTATAAATAAGGATTTCCTTCTCCAATTGTTAAACCTAATAATATTGATGCTATAACCATTCCAACATTTATTGTCATATTAATTGTTGTAAAACTCTTGTCAATTGTTTTATCACTATCTTCATATAATAATGGGACAATTGAAGAAACACTAACTCTTAATATTCCTTCACCAAAAATTATACAGATTAAACTCAAAATGAGCATTATTTCTTGAATATTAAATAAAAAGATTGAATGTATAGGTACTTGTGGATTATAACTTAATGCAGAGCCTGTTAAAAACAGTAGGCCTGCTAACATTAATATATTTCCTATATTAATTAGGTATCTACTTCCTAATTTAGTATCTCCTAAATATCCTCCAAATAAACTGGTAATATAAACCAAACCACAATAGGTACCATAAATTAATAGGGAAAATCCTAATGTTAATTTAAGGAACTGTGTCATAAATAATGTAATTATAATTCCAGTTCCATAAAAACTAAAACCTTCACATATTCCGATTACAGATAAAAGAGATAAGCCTTTTTTATTTTCCATAATATTAAATCCTTTTTAATTAAGTTAACTTTATGTATTTCTATATCCTCATTAATAAATGTATTATTTTTTAATCCAATAATAAGCATTATCAGAAAATTAAGAATTAATTGGTTATTCAACTTTTTTAAGTTATTGTTTTAATTCTTTGTTAAATTAGTTTAATAGTT
>JAKSUH010000142.1 GCA_024413395.1 archaeon | reverse complement strand
TTAAGATTTAATTGAATTCCAGTTAATTTATAGAATAATTTAATAATTATTTTTATTGTTGTTCCAACGAATACTGCACAAATTACAGTTCCTATACCAACACTTCCAAGAGATCCAATAGTAGCTAAACATACAATCGCAGAACCTCCAACCATAATTACATCAAAACATATTTTAACATGAGAAAATGGCTTTTTAAGAGTAGCTGCAACTACTTGAACAACACCAGAGGATGCAATTGGAATTAAATCTGGAACAAGATAGAAAATCTCACCAATAGCTATTACAATAATACTTAAAACTAAGTAAGCTAATGACATCCAAATATTTGTTGAATTTGGTAAGAAAGTTACTAAATAAAATGAAAGACTTGTAAAGTATCCAAAAATGACCCCAATTGGTAATTGAAGAATATTTCTCCATCCAAATTTCTTCCTAAGAATAGCTAATTGTATTAAAACAAGAATAATATGGAAAATAACAGTAGCTAATCCTATTTCAACAGCCCATACAACAGTTAAAGTGTATGGAACAGAACTAACTGGAGTAATTCCTAAATTAGCTTTAAGGGATAAACCTATTGAAAGTGCAAGTAAAAAAACACCAATAAAATAATAAATAATTCTTAAATACATCTTCATTAAAATTCATCCCACATATAAATAACAACATTAGTACATTACTTTAAACTTATTTAAATAATTAACTATCAAGAAAATAAGAATACTAAAGAATGAATATTTAAAATTATTTAGAAAAAAGAATTAAAAGAATTAAAATTATTTAGAAAAAAGAATTATAATAATTAAAAAAAGTTAAAATAAAGATTAAAAATTATTTAAAAAAATAAGAATTAAACTTATTTAGAAATTACAGGGAACTCTAAAACAAAGTTAAATCCATTATCATTGTAAATTTTAAATTCACCATCTAATTGAGAAGTTAATGATTTAATAATTGTCCAACCTAAACTTGGAGATGAATCCATATCAAATCCTTCAGGTATACCTGGACCATTATCCTTATAATGAATTCTACATATATTTCCAGAATCAATTAATTTAATTGATTTATTGATGATTTTTTCATTATTTTCTTTAAAAGCATTTAAATGAATTAGTAGTTAATTCATTAATCATTAACATTAAAGGAGTTACAGAATCAATAGGTAAAATAATGTCCTCAATATCATTAATAAACTGAATATCAGTATATGCAGATAAAGGTCTTAATTTTTCATCAAATTCTTCAAAGAAATCTTTAATAGTAATATAATCCATATGATCTTCATTATAAATAGTTTCATGAAGTAAAGCTAAAGATTCAATTCTATTTCTTGTAATATCAATAATTTTATCTGGGTCATCACCATAAAATTTCTTTTCAAGAGAAATAAAACTTGAGAGAACTTGTAAGTTATTTTTAACTCTATGGTGAACTTCTTTAACTAAAATAGTTTTCTCTTCATCATCTTCAAGTAAATTTTGTTCATAAGTAATATCTTGAGCATAACAATTAGTTCTAACGAAATTACTCTTTTTATCATAAATCTTATGAATATTAGCATTTATGTATTTAATTTTACCATTTTCAAGATTAATTTTAAAGACAGTATCTCCTAAAAACTCATTAGGAGCTAAATTTTCATAAATTTTAATCAATTTCTTTTGATCTTTTTCAGACATCAAATCAGCGAATATTTCTTTAGTTTTATCATCATCTCTAGGTTCTCTCTCAAGAATAGTATAAACCTCAGGACTCCAATAATATTCTCCATTTGCATCTAAATAGAAAACAGCAGTATTAGTAGCTATTTGCACATCATGCATAGCTTCGTTAAGATTTTTTAAATCATTTTTACTCTTAACATCATCTTCATTTAATCTACGTGCATATAATAATGTAAATAGCCAAACAATTATCAAAATAGTACAGCAAACAATTGTATAAAGTGAGAAAAGAGAAACATAAACGAAAGCTTTCAAAACAGTAAATGCAACAATAGTTAATAAAGGCACAATTAATGAAATAGCTGTAAATAAAACTAATAAAGAGTTACTTAATACTGAATCATAACAAAAGATATCTGTTAAACCTTCATCTGGATACATGAATAAGAACATGAATGCAAATGGAATATGTGAAAGTAAGTAGTGAACAGTGTAAATAAAGCTTCCTGTATAAACAAAGTATACTACTCCTCCAACACCAATGATAAAGTCAAGTAAACAGATTAAATCTAATACTTTTAAGTATTTTTTAGTTAAAACTAAGAATGATTCAATTACATTGAATACTGTCATTATTTGACCAATTATAGGAACTGCACAGTAAGAAACAGCCCATAAATGTAAAGGATCATCAAAATAATGTACTTGGAAGAAGTTTACATAAAGTGCAATAATAAGATAAACACCTACAAGATATTTCCATTTATTAGAAATCCTATCTCCTAAATGACAAACTGCAACTGCAACTGCACAAGGAACAGAAATATTAAAAATAACTTGAA
>JAKSUH010000141.1 GCA_024413395.1 archaeon | reverse complement strand
AATAAAACAAATATTCCAAAATAACCTAAGTTAATCATTTAACAAATTAATATACATATTTATTAAAAAACAAATAATAATTATTTAATTATTTAATTGTGATAAATAATTTATTAACATTTACAACATGAAAGGAGAAAAAGCAAACGTAGCAGCACAAAGTGATGAAGACAAAGATAACATTCTATTTAAGAAATTACGTAAATTAATAAACTTAATCGATCAGTTGAGAGATTGTGGTGTTAATGAATACATTAAATTACCTCGTATCTGTTCCTTAGGTACTCAGAGTTCTGGTAAATCTTCAGTCCTTGAATCAATAGTAGGTTTGGACTTTTTACCAAGAGGAGATGGTGTAGTTACCAGAAGACCCTTAGAACTGAGATTATGTCACATAAATTCAGGTGATCCATGGGCAATTTTTGAAGAACGTAAAGGAGTAAAATTTACTGATTTTGTAAAAGTGAGAGAAACAATCGAAGCTTTAACTGATGAAGTATGCAAAACTGATAAAAATATCGTAGATAAACCAATAGTATTAAATGTTTATTCACAAACTTGTCCTGATTTAACTTTGGTCGATTTACCTGGTGTTACCAGAGTCCCAGTAGGAAATCAACCCAAAAACATTGAAGAAATTACCAAAAATATGGCAGTACGTTACATTGATGATCCTTTGACTATTATTCTTTGTGTCATTGCAGCTAACAGTGATATTGCAACATCAGATGGGTTAAAATTAGCTAAAGAAATAGATACAACTGGTTCTAGAACTATTGGTGTTTTGACTAAATTAGATATTATGGATGCAGGTACTGATGCACGTAAAGCTCTTATGGGTGAAGAAATTCCTCTGAAATTAGGATATGTTGGTGTTAAAAATAGATCTAAACAAGATTTAGTTAATAAAATTCCTATGTCTGAAGCAGCTAGAAAAGAAAAAACATTTTTTAAAACACATCATGTGTATAAAAATATGCCTCCAGGTTATTTAGGTACTGATATTTTAATTAATAAATTAACGAAAATTTATTTCAAAATTATTAGAGAAAACTTACCAAGAATTGTTAAAGCTATCAATGATAGAGTCAAAGTGGCTGAAGAAGAATTGGCTAGTTTAGGTCAACCTATGCCTACTGATGATGCTGGTAAAATGAGTATGTTATGGAATATGTTGAATGAATATTGTGATATATTCAGAAATATATTAAAAGGAAAATATGATAATAAAAGATTAAGTTTCCTTAAAGAAGAAGGAGGATATAAAATAAAAATATTATATAAAAAATTATTAGAAGAATTTACTGGTGATTATAAAGCTACTGCTGGATATACTGATGAAAATATAAATTATGCTTTAACTATACATGAAGGAGACTCTATACCAGGATTCCCAAGTGTTGATGCTTTTATTTATTTACTAAGACCACAATTAGAAAAACTTAAGGATCCTATTGAAGAATGTTTCCAAAATGTATTCCAATATTTGGATTATTTATCTGGGAAAATTTTGGAAAAAACTTTCACAAGATTCCCACAAGCTGTAAATGATATGAGTGATTTAATAAGTAATTATTTAATAGAAGAAAGAGATAAAACAAAATATATTGTGGATTCTGTGGTAGATATGGAAATTAATTATTTATTTACTAATGATTACGAATATTTGAATAATTTTACCACATTTTTACCAAAACAACAAAGGAATAATAATATGCCTATGGGAGGGGGAATGCAACAACAAGGAACGCAAGGAGCTAACAATCAAATGAATAATAATATGGGAGGGCCTGGTCAAATGAATATGGGTATGAATCAAGAAAGACCTCAACCTCCAATTGATGCTAAAAATGTTTTCATTAGAGAAATAAGAAATAGAATTGAAGCTTATTTCAAATTAATTGTCAGAAATTTACGTGATAGTATTCCTAAAATTATGGGAAATTATTTAGTTAAGGAAATTGAGGACAATATGCAAATTAAATTATATAATAAATTATATAATGCTAGGGAAATGACTGATTTACTTAATGAACCTGAAAGTGTTGCTGAAAGAAGAAAAGAATTAACTGCTCTTATTAAAGTTATGAGAAATGCTCAAAAAATTATTAGAAGAGACCCAGATTTAATGACTGTTATGCAAATAGATATTAATGATTCTGATATTGCTCCTAAGGAAGAGCAAAAACCACAACCTAAGACTGATCCATTTAAAAAAGAACCAGCAAAACCTGAACCAGCTTTAAAAGCTCAACCTAAATTTGAACCTTCTAAAACTATGCCTTCAGCTGCACCTCAGAAACCAGCAGCTGATAATAAGAAAAAAGGAGGATATGGTAATTTGTTTGGATAAATAATTAGATTAGTTTATGATATAATTCATATTTAATTGAAAAAGTATTATTATTTATATAATCTAAAATTAAATAATAATTTATGATTTAAAGTCGGTATTTAAAACGATTTCTTTAAAATTATTAATTTTAATGGAACTCATTTTTTTACTGTTTTCTTTATCTTTATTTTAAATATATATTTTTTAAATTTGTTTGTTATTTATTTTGGTTAATTGTTTTTTATTTTATT
>JAKSUH010000140.1 GCA_024413395.1 archaeon | reverse complement strand
TAAAATTAAAGCTATTGCAGATTATCAATTTGGTATTCCTGCTGGTGAAGCTTTGTTTAAAGGCAATATTAATATTGAAAAAAGTAAAAAAACTGGTAAAATCAGACATGTTTATGATGGAAAAGTATTAATAGCTAATATGAGAGCTTCAGATTCATTTTTAGTATTATCTAAAGAAGGAGCTAAACGTTTACATAATAAAATGCCTTATCCTCAAAATAGAGTAGTTGTAAATAAAGATTCAGAACCATTTACTCGTGAAGGTAAATCTGTATTTGCTAAATTCATTGTTGAATGTGATGAAAATATTCGTGCAAATGATGAAGTTTTACTTGTTAATGAAGAAGATGAACTTTTAGCATATGGTAAAGCTTTAATTGGTTCTAATGAAATGATGGACTTTATGACTGGTCAAGCTATAAAAACCCGTAAGGGGATGAAATAGTGGATGAGGATGAAAAAAAATTAATTAAAAATGTTAGAAAACCTGAAGGAGAATTAGGCTCTCAAGTTATTAATCGTATGAATAAATCTCATGAAGAGATGGCTAAATGGGGTGTTTCACATTTTGATATTTCACCATCTGATATTGTTTTAGATATTGGCTGCGGTGGTGGAGTAAATGTCAAACGCTTTTCTAAGGATGCTAAAAAAGTTTTTGGTATTGATTATTCTCCTTTAAGCTGTCAAAGATCTTCTGAATTTAATGAAGATGAAATAGCTAAGGGTAAAGTAGAAATTATTGAAGCTTCAGTCTCTGATTTACCATTTGATGATGAAAGTTTTGATATTGTTACTGGTTTTGAAACTGTTTATTTCTGGCTAGATTTTATAAATGACTTAAAAGAAGTTAGACGTGTCCTTAAAACTAATGGTTTAGTATTCTTTTGTAATGAACTTACAGAAAATGATAATAATGATGAGAGATTCTATGAATTAGTTGATTTTTTAGAATTGAATATCTTTTCACAAGAAACTTTTAAAAAAGCATTTGATGAATGTTCTTTTTCAGATTTTAAATCTTTTACTAAAGATAATTGGTTCTGTGTTATGGCTAGAAAAATATAATTATTATTTAATTACTATTATTAAGAGGTCTTTTAATGGCAAATCAAGTTAAAACAATGTTTGGAAATATGAGCTGGTTGATGGTATCAACAATATTAGCTAGTGTTTTTGGTTTTGTTTGGACTATAGTTTTAGCTCGTCATTTAGGAGTTACTGATTATGGTGTTTTTGGATTTGCTATATCTATTACTTCTTTATTAGGTGTTTTTAATGATTTTGGTGTAGGTACTCAAATTATAAGAGCAATAGCATGTGATAAAAATGTTACTGATAAATATTTAGGTAAGGCTTTTTCTTTACGATTTGTTTTTGCTGTAATATATTATACTGTAATCTTCATAGTTCTTACAATACTTAAATCTTCACCACAAACAATATTAATTACATTGTTATTTGCATTAGAAGTAGTTATTAAAAGTTTTAGTAGTCTTTGTAATAGTACATTTGATGCTCATGAGAAAAATAAATATCATGCTTATGCAGAGATAAGTTTAAATCTTTGTACTCTTGTATTTATCCTTGTAGCTGTATTTTTTAAGTTAGGATTATTAGGTGTGGCTTTTGCTTATATTTTTGCTAATATATGTTCTCTATCTTTTAATTTTTTCAATATTAGGAGAAGTATTATTAAACCGAAATTGCACTTTGATTTTAAATTTTGGAAACAATTACTTATTTGGGGAATACCATTTGCTTTAACTTCTATATTTTATACTATATACTATCAAATAGACATAGTAATGCTTACTAAAATGGTAGGTAGTTATACAACAGGTCTGTATAATGCAAGCTATAAGTTAATAAATGTACTCACTTCATTTTATGGTATTTACTCAGTAGTTATTTTCCCGGTTATGAGTAAATTTTTCCATTCTGAAAAAAATCTATTAAAACTATCATATGAAAAATCAATAAAATATTTATTGTTATTTTCACTTCCAGCAGCATTTGGAATGAGTTTTTATGCAACAGATATAATTAATTTCATTTATGGATCTCAATATGCAGGTGCAGATGTAATTTTACAGATATTGGTTTGGACTGTAGTCTTAATTTTTGTTAATGGAGCTACAGCAAACTTATTAAATGCATCACACCAAGAAATTTCTGTTACAAGAATTTATCTTTTAGCAGCTATCTTTAATGCTGTTTTAAATTTATTTTTGATTCCTAGTTGTTCTTATGTAGGTGCAAGTAGTGCTACTGTTTTAAGTGACTGCTTTATATGTATTATAGGTTTATATCCTTTATATAAAATTAATCATCTTCCATCTAAACATTTAGTATTTGATGTAGGTAAAATTATAATAGCTACTGTAATTTTTGCAGTGATTTTAATCATTTTAAAATTAAATCTTTTTATAGCTATTCCTGTTGGAATTGTTATTTATCTAATATTGATTTTTGTTTTAAAAATCTTAGATGATGCTGATAAGAATATTGTTCATCAAATTATTGGAAGATAAATTTGTGGAAAGTTTTATATAGTATAAAATTAAAAGTAATAAATGTTGTTTTTATGCGGTGTTAGTCCAGCCTGGTTAAGACTCTAGCCTGCCACGTTAGAGACCCG
>JAKSUH010000014.1 GCA_024413395.1 archaeon | reverse complement strand
GAAAAGTTAAATGGGTTAAAGAATGATTCAAAAAAGTTTTGTTATGATGAAACCAGACGCTGTACAAAGACGTCTTATGGGTAAAGTATTATCTCGTTTTGAAGAAAAAGGTCTTCAAATCGTCGCAATGAAATTAATCCAAGTGGATGAAGAATTAGCAAAAACTCATTACGGAGAACACAGTGAAAAACCATTTTTCAAAGATTTAGTAAGCTACATTACTTCCTCACCAGCATTAGCTATGGTTATTCAAGGGGAAGAAGCTATTCCTGTAATCAGAAAAATTGTAGGAGCTACAAATCCTCAAGAAGCTGATTGTGGAACTATCAGAGGAGACTATGGTATGGATACTGGAAGAAACATTATTCATGCATCTGATGCTCCTGAATCTGCTGAAAGAGAAATTGCTCTTTGGTTTAATGAAGATGAAATTTGTGAATATTCCATTGTAGATAATGCTTGGATTTTAGAATCAATTAAAAATTACATATTTAATTAAAAAGATAACATGAAAATCAGGTCACCAATCGTATCTGTTTTAGGACATGTAGATCATGGAAAAACTACATTGTTAGATTATATAAGAGGAAGTACTGTTGCTGATAGAGAAGCAGGAGGTATTACTCAACATATTGGAGCTACAGAGATTCCTAACGATACTATTGAAGATATCTGTGGAGATTTTATCTCTAAACTTACAATCAAGGATTTAATTCCTGCTTTATTCTTTATTGATACTCCAGGACACGCTGCTTTTACTAGCTTAAGAAAAAGAGGAGGCGCATTAGCAGATTTAGCGGTCTTAATTATTAATATTAATGATGGTTTTAAACCTCAAACTTTTGAGGCTTTAAATATTCTTAAAATGTACAAAACTCCTTTTATTGTAGTAGCTAATAAAATAGACAGGTTATTTGGTTGGGAAGTTCATGAAGGTGTTTCATTTAGTCAAACATTTGCACAACAAGCACCAAGTGTACAACAAGAGTTAGATACTAAAATCTATGAAGTTGTAGGTACATTATTTGAACAAGGTTTCCAATCTGAAAGATTTGATAGAGTTTCTGATTTTGCATCTCAAATTAGTATTGTACCAATTAGTGCAAAAACAGGTGAAGGTATTATTGAAGTACTTGCTTTACTTTTAGGTTTAGCTCAAGAATACTTAACTCAACAGCTTGAAATTCACGAAGATGCTCCTGCAAAAGGAACTGTTTTAGAGGTAAAAGAAGAAACAGGTTTAGGAATTACCATTGATAGTATTATTTACGATGGTGTATTACGTAATCATGATGAAATTGCTTTAATGTTATCTTCTGAAGAAGTATTAACAACTAAAATTAGATCTATTTTAAAACCATTACCTTTAGAGGAAATGAGAGATTCTAAAAAGAAATTCCAGAAAGTAGATGAAGTTGTTGCTGCAGCAGGTATTAAAATTGCTGCTCCTAACTTAGATGATGTTACTTCTGGATCTCCACTTAGAGTTTTAAATGATGAAGTAGATGTAAAAGCGGAAATCTTAAAAGAGATTGAAGATATTACTATTGATACTGAAGATGAAGGTATATTAGTTAAAGCAGATACAATTGGTTCACTTGAAGCAGTAGTTAAATTGCTTCGTGATTTAGATATCCCTATCCGTACAGCTGATATTGGTGATGTTAATCGTAGAGATATTATTAATTCTTCTATTGCATTAACTGAAAATGAATTATATGGTGTAATCATTGCTTTCAATGTATCTGTTCACCCTAATTCTGTTGAAGATTTAAATAATTCTGATGTAACCTTATTTGAAGGTGATGTAATTTATCAGATTATTGAAGATTACGAAGAATGGGTAAAAGAAAAAGAAGCAGCTAAGAAGAAAGCAGTTTATGATGGTATAATCAAACCAGCAAAATTCATGGTTCTTCCAAAATTAATATTCCGTCAAAGTAAACCTGCTATTGTAGGTATTGAGTCCTTAAGTGGAACAATTAAACAAGGACAAAAACTCATTAATAAAAATGGCGAATATGTCGGAGTAATTGCAAGTATGGAGAATAAAGGAGAAACTTTACCTGATATTCCTAGAGGTCAAAGAGTAGCTATGGCAATTAATGATGCTATTGCTGGAAAACACTTTGAAGAAGGGGATGAATTATTTATTGATATTCCTGAAAATCATTACAAGTTCATTGAAAGAGAATTTAAAGATAAATTAACTGAAGATGAATTTGAAACTTTACATGAATTTTTAGAGATTAAACGTAAAGTAGATCCTGATTGGGGTGCATTTGGTCTTTTTGAATAAATAAATTTTTACATTATATTACATGAAAATAATTAAAGGAGGAAAAACATGGCATTTAAAGTTGTTGTTTCCCAAAAAGAAAACACTTATCAAATTGAAACTGAAGAAACCAAACAATTTAATGGTTTAATAATCGGTGATGAATTTGATGGTGATATTATCGATTTACCAGGTTATAAATTAAAAATTACTGGTGGTAGTGACAAAAATGGTTTTACCATGAAAAGTGATGTTACTGGTACTAGAAGAGTTAAAAGTTTATTAACTTGTGGTGTAGGTTACAATCCTAAACAAAAAGGTGTAAAAAGGAGAAAAACTGTCAGAGGAAATACTATCGCTGAAGATATTGTTCAAATTAACACAGTTGTTGTTAAAGAAGGTAGTAAACCATTAGCTGATCTTTTAAGCACTGATGAAGAGGAAGAATAGTTCTGCTATTTTTCTCATTTAATTTTCGAATTAAATAAAAACTTTAAAAAGGTGGTTATCTGTGAATTTACAGTCAGAAGTTAACATTGGTTTAGTTGGTCACGTAGACCATGGTAAAACTACTCTTACTAAGGCTTTATCAGGTATTTGGACTGATACTCACAGTGAAGAGACAAAAAGAGGTATTTCAATTCGTTTAGGTTATGCGGACATTGAATTTAAAAAATGTCCTAAATGTGGTGAACCTGAAGGATATACTACTGAAAAAATTTGTCCAATCTGTGGTGAAAAAACTGAATTAGTAAGAAAAGTATCTTTTGTAGATGCTCCAGGTCACGAAACCCTTATGGCTACAATGTTATCCGGTGCTGCAATAATGGATGGAGCAGTTTTAGTTATAGCTGCAAATGAAACTTGTCCACAACCACAAACTAAAGAACATTTAATGGCACTTGATGTAATAGGTGTTAAAGATGTTATTGTAGTTCAAAACAAAATTGATATTGTTTCAAAAGAAAGAGCAATCGAAAGTTACCACGAAATTAAAGATTTCGTTAAAGGTACTTTTGCAGAAGATGCTCCAATTATTCCTGTTTCTGCTCAACAAGGAGCAAACATGGATATATTAATAGAAGCAATGATAAAAAGAATCGAAGCACCTGAAAGAAATACTGAAAAAAGTGCTTTGATGCATGTCGCAAGATCATTTGATATTAACAAACCAGGTTCAAGTACTGACTCTATTAAAGGTGGAGTTATTGGTGGTACTTTGATTCAAGGAACCTTTAAAATAGGAGATACTATTGAAATTAGACCTGGAATTAGTGATAATAACAAATGGATTAATTTAAAATCAGAAATCATTGGTTTAAATGCTAATGGTAAACCTGTTGATGAAATAGGTCCTGGTGGTCTTATTGGTATTGCAACTAAATTAGATCCTTCCTTAACTAAAGCAGATTTATTATCTGGTTCTGTTGCAGGTGAAGAAGGAACCTTACCTGATGTATTAAATAGTTTCTCAATGGAAGCTCATTTACTTGATAGAGTTGTAGGTACTAAAGAAGAAAGCGATGTTGCTCCAATTAAACTTAAAGAACCATTAATGATTAATTGTGGTACAACTACTACTGTTGGTGTTGTAACTGCAACTAAAAAAGACGTTTGTGACGTTGTTTTAAAATTACCGGTTTGTGCTAGTCCTGGTGACAGAGTAGCTTTAAGTCGTAGAGTTGGTGCTCGTTGGAGATTAATTGGTTATGGAATTATAGTTTAATTTATTGGAGGATAAGATGGACTCTAAAGAAGTTGTAATTGATACTAATTTTTTCATGGTTCAATTTCAGTTCAATGTTGATATTATAGATGAACTGAAAAAGGCTTTACCTTCCTATAAGTTAACTACTACAAAATTTGTAGTTAATGAACTAAAAGGTTTAAAAAAAAACAATAAAAGTAAAACAAGGATGAATGCGAGTTTAGCATTAAAATTAGCTCAATCTCCTAAAATAGAAATTAAGGATATTCCTTTATTAGAAGATGAAGCTGTTGATGATGCATTACTTAGAATTTCAGATGTTTTAGCTACAAATGACATTGAATTAAAAAAACGTGCAAAAGATAACGGAATTACAGTAGCTTATCTTAGACAGAAAAGATATATAGCTATTGACGGTAAAATATAATTTAAACACGATGTCTATTGAAATAAATAGAAATTAAAAAAATAAATTGAGGGATTAGTTTGTATTACATGACAAAAATTGAGGACACTGTAAGGATTCCTCCATATAAGTTTTATGACGAAGAAGAAAATGAAGGAATTACAGAAGAAGAACATCTCAAAAAAATCGCTATTGAAATGTTAAACGAAAGTTATTCAGGTAGTTTAGATAAGAAACAAGGTTTACTTATCTGTGTAAATGAAATTTTAGAACTCGGAGAAGGCAGACTTATCATGGGTGATGGTGCTTCATACCATAATGTTGAGTTCAATGCAATCTTCTTTAATCCAGAACAACAAGAAATCATTAATGGAGAAGTTATCGAAATCGCTGAATTTGGTGCTTTTGTTAGAATGGGTCCTATGGATGGTCTTGTTCACGTTTCTCAAGTTACTGATGATTTTATTTCAATTGATGCTAAAAACAGATCTCTTTCAGCTAAAGAATCAAATAAAAGATTAGATGAAGGAGACTTAGTTAAAGCTAGAATTGTTGCTATTAGTTTAAAAGATAATAATATTAAAAATACCAAAATCGGTCTTACAATGAGACAAAATGGTTTAGGTAAATTACAATGGATTGAAGAAGCAAAAGAAAAAGGTAAGAAGGCTTAAATATGACTGAGTATGCATGTCCAAAATGTAATAGAATAACCCAAAGTGAAATTTGTCCTGTTTGTAATGTACCTACTTCAGATAATTGGAGCGGTTTACTTATAATTACAGACCCTGATGAATCAGATTTGGCTAAAGAATCAAGTATTACTGCACCTGGTGAATATTGTTTAAGAGTAAGATAAATTAATTGAGGTTTTACATTGCTCAAATTAGATGCAGAATTAAATAAAGATTTAATATCCGAGCTTAAAATACCATTAGGAAAGCTCTATCCTAAATTTGAAGAAGCTATTGAGGATATTAAAGTAGCGGAATTTTTAATTTCTGTGGGTGATGAAACCTATAAAAATCTTATCAAAAATGAGTTATATCCAAATATTGGTATTATTGATAACTTAATTCAAAGAAAAAATCATAATCATGATTTAATACAGACAGATGACATTTTAGAAGCTATTAATCCTGCAGGTACTATTACTGAAGACCTATGGGAAACCATAGAACAAGCTATAAGTTTAGCTGATGTTAATAATCAGTTAATTATTGTAGATGGGGAAGAAGATCTTGCAGTTCTTCCTTGTATTAGATTAGCACCTGAAGAAACTACCATATTATATGGTCAACCAAATGAAGGATTAGTTCTTTTAAAAGTTTCTGACGTAAAAGAAAAAGCTCAAGAATTATTAGAGGGCTTTATTAAAGAATAAATATATTAAAGAGGCTTTACTATGGAAATAGAAATTTTTAATGAAAAAGAAAACAAATTGTTCAACAGAATTGAAGTTAAATTCTATATTGAATATGAAGGAGAAGCTACTCCTAACTTATTAGATGTTAAAAGTAAATTAGTTGCATTATTAAATTGTAAAAAAGATTGCATTGTTGTAGATACTATTGATGCTCATTACGGTGAACCAAAAGCAACAGGTTATGCAAAAGTTTATGAAACTCCTGCAGATTTAGCTTACATTGAAACTGAAAGTGTGACTGCTAAAAACACTGAACCAGAAGTTGAAGAAGAAGCTGATGAAGAAGCTGAAGAATAGGAGATGAAAACATGAAAAAATCTACTCTTTATAAAGTTGATGGGGATAAATTAGAAAGGAAAAACCCATTCTGTCCACGTTGTTCTGGCGGTGTATTTATGGCTGACCATGGGGATAGATACGCATGTGGTAAATGTGGATACACTGAAATGAAAAAAGATAAAAAATAAATATTAAGAAGTGAGTCCTGTGAATCTTAGAGCTGGAAGATTAAAAACTGGAATGAGTGATGAAGCTGCTGAATATAATTCTTCATTAGAATTTGATAGAGTTATTTTTGAAGCTGATATCAAATGTAATTTTGCTCATACTTTAATGTTAAAGGAAGAAGGTATTATTGATAGTCAAATTGCAGATAATATTCTTTGTGCTTTAAATAAATTAGAAGAGGAAGGTTATGATGCTTTAGTTTTTGATCCTTCTGTAGAAGATGTTCACATGGCTATTGAAAATTATGTAACTGACCAAATTGGACCTGAAGCAGGTTTTATGCATACTGCTAAATCACGTAATGATCAAGTTGCTACTGATATTAGGTTAGTTTTACGTGAAAAGATTAATGAGGTTCAAATAGGTATTTTAGAATTTATTGAAGGTTTAGTTGAACTAGCTGGAGAACATTTAGAAACTGTAATGATTGGGTATACTCACCTTCAGCATGCACAACCAATCACTATAGCACATCATTTAATGGCTCATGCACAAGCATTAAAAAGAGATTATCAACGTCTTGATGATTGTTATAAAAGAGTCAATTTAAATCCACTAGGCTCTGCAGCTATGACTACTACAAGTTTTCCAATAAATAGGGAATTAACTACAAAACTTTTAGGCTTTGATGCATATCTAGAGAACTCAATGGATGGAGTTTCATCAAGAGACTTTGTATCTGAAACAGTCTTTGATTTATCTGCATTGATGTCAACATTGGCTAAGATTTGTGAAGAGCTAATTCTATGGAACACATATGAATTTGGTATTGTAGAAATTGATGATGAATATTCCTCAACTTCCTCTATCATGCCACAAAAAAAGAATCCTGATATTGCTGAATTAGCTAGAGCTAAATCTACTGTTGTTACTGGAGAACTAATGACTATATTATCTATCTTAAAAGCTATTCCATATACATATAATAAGGATTTGCAAGAGATTACTCCTCATTTATGGAATGCGATAGAAGTATCTCAAGCTACATTGAGTATAGTCACAAAAATGTATTTGTCTGTAAAATTTAATAAAGAAAGATGTCTCGAGCTTGCTGGAAGTAATTTCGCAACTGCTACTGATTTGGCTGATATAATGGTTAGAGAAAAATCTATTCCGTTTAGACAAGCTCATAAAATTGTTGGTAGAATTGTTAATGAAGCAACAGCATCTGGATTATCTGAAGGAGATATTACTAGTGAATATATTGATAACATTGCTACTAAATTAGGATTTGATTCTTTAGGATTAAATGATGAATTAGTTAGCAAAGCTCTTAATCCTTTAGAAAATATTAAAATGAGAACCGTTCTTGGAGGACCTTCTCCAGAAATGGTTAATATAGCTAGAGACAATTTAAAACTATTTTTAAATGAAGAATTTGAAAAGAAAGGAATTTAATCTTCCTTCTTTTTTAAACTCTCTTCGTAATTTTGTCTAATTTCGTCTGCAAATTCTCTATTGCCTTCGACAATTGGACCTGTGTAACAACAATCTGCACATTCCCATCTAGACCAATTTTGTGGAATAATCCATTTTACATTTGTTGAACCACATCTTGGACATATTTTTAAATCCATTTTTATCACATCATATTTTATAAAAGCTCCAAATTAAATCAAGTGCTTCACCTGGTTCTAATGCTTGAGCTCTAGTTTCTCTTAAAATTCTTTGTATTGAAAATTTCTTTAAATAAGGGTATTTCCTATGAACTTCATATAATAATGGACATCCAAATCCATCAAATGTAGCTAAATTGTAGGTTTTTGTTAGTGTTTTTATTTCTTCTTTACCACAAGATAAGCTTGCAGGTAAATTAACTCTTAAAAGTCCTTCTTTTTGTTGTGTAATTGATTGTGTTCCTGTTGATAACATATCACCATAAATTACAAGAGGTATTTTATTGTCAATTGCATATTGATAGACTGTTTCTTCAATAAGTTTAGAACATCTTCCACAAGGATGATATTTACCATTTAATGCTTCTTGTATTATTTCAGAAGAATCTACTTTTAAATAATGGTGTTCTACATCTAATTGTTCTGTAAGTTTTATAATATTCTTTTTAAATTGATTTGGTAATATAATTATTCCCGGATCTACTGTAACTGCTATTGGATTAAATCCTAATTTTTTAGCTAGTATTAATGAAAAACTACTGTCTACACCACCAGAACAAGCAACAATAGCCTCTGTTTCACTTTCTTCAAATTTATGATTTTCAAGATAGCTATTTAAATTAAAATTGTAAATATTTTCTATTTTATCAGAAATAACTTGGTTTAAATTGTTTATTCCATTGAATTCTTCTTTAAATTCTGAAGTTCTTTTTTGAGATAATTCTAATTTAAATGATTTTAATAAGAAATCACCATAACTTTCGACGTGTATTTGGTTTATTTTTAAGTTTTCTCTTAATTTACCAACTACCCATCCGCCTTTTCCTATAATTGCAGATTTATCTGGTCTATCTTCTGTAATAATCCATAATTCATTTTCTTTTTCATTATAGATTATTTTTTTAATATTCACATCTGTTATTTCATGACCAATCTCTTTTCGAATATTGTTCACTTCATTTAAGATATATTTTTTATTATACAATTTTTCACCAGTTTTTTATTACAATTTATAAATTTTATATTTTGTCTAATATCTATATATAGTAATAATCATATATATTTAAATCTATATTAAACGGTAATGGTAGTATGTTTAACTTTTTAGAAAAACGTTCAAATAAAGAGGAAAAAGAGGAAATTATTCAAGAACCAGTTTCTAGTCCTGATTATAACATCCAATTTGGTGTAAAATATAAACCAGATTCAAAACCTCCCGTAATCGGTGATAATTACATTATTCGTTCTAATTTCATTATTTATGATGATGTTGTAATAGAGGACTACTTCAGAACAGGACATAATATATTAATTCGTGAAAACACTGTAATTGGTGATGATGTTTTAATTGGTACAAATACTGTTATTGAAGGGGATTGTGTCATTGGAAACAATGTAAGTATCCAATCAAATGTTCATATTCCTACTAATACTATCATTGAAGATAATGTTTTTATTGGACCATGTGCATGTTTCACCAACGATAAATATCCAGTTAGAGTTGATTATAAACTTGTAGGTCCTAAACTTAGAAGAGGTTGTTCCATAGGAGAGAATACTACCTTTTTATCAAATGTTGAGATAGGTGAAGGTTTAATGGTTGCTGCCGGAGCGATTATAGTTCGCGATGTACCTCCTTATTTCTTGGCTATCAGTGCTCCTGCAAAGATAAAACCTTTATCTAATCATTTAAAAGTTCCTAACATGTTATAATAAACATGTTTATTTTTTTATTTCAAAAGATTTATATATCAAATAAAACTTATTATTAATTATATTGTTCGTATATAATGAAATAATATTTCATTTATATGAATTTATTAAAAAAGTTTTGGTGGTGAAAATATAGATAAATACGTATGCAAAGTTTGTGGTTACATCTATGACCCTGCTGATGGTGATGCTATGGCAGATATTGCACCAGGTACTGCATTTGAAGATTTACCAGAAGATTGGACCTGTCCTCTTTGTTCTGTAGCTAAAAGTAATTTTGGTAAAAAATAAATTTTTAATTAAACTTCATTTTTTTTGAAGTTTATTTTATTTCTATTTAATTAACTTATTTTTCAATTCATCTAATTTTTCTTGGGTTTTTCCACGGATAGTAATTCTTTGGTATCCTTCAGGACCATGAACAATATAATCTTTATTTTTAAATGATTTTAAAGGTTCTTTTAATGGTTCACCTTCATATGTACCAATAGGAATCTCAGTAGAGTAATAATCTTTGATTTTTGCATTAACTTTTTTGGAGGAGAATTCTCCAATAGCCATATTAACTAATTCTATCATTGTCACAATATCGCAAGTAGCTGTAGTTAAATATCTTGTTCCATTTGGCCTTGTATTAACTTCAATAGCATATAATTGTTGATCTTCTTTAGAAAACATGAAATCCATTTCAAAAATACCATCTGAATTTAAATTTTTAGCAACTTTTAAAGCAGTTTCTTTTATTTCACTATTTTCTAATCCTTCAATTTGACAAGGACCAGTTTTAGTTTTAGCTAAAGGGTGTGTTCCTTCTAATGTAGTTTCACCTTTATAAACAGGTGTTAAAGCTACACAATCTCCTCTAAAACCAATAACTTCTATTGAAATTTCAGAACCTTCAACGAATTTTTCACATAATGTTATATCAAAGTTTTTTAAATACTCTTCTACATCTTCTATTGATTTAGCAACAGCAATATCTTTTCCTCCTTGACCTTCTCCTTGTTTTAATACACATGGGAAGTTTAAAGATTCGTTTTTATAGCTGTCTTTATTAATTATTTTGTATTCAGGAGTATTTACACCAATATCTGTGTAAAATTGTTTAGTATTAATTTTATTGGATGTTAAATTTACAGCATTAACATCACTAGCTATTACTGGGATTCCATATTCTCCTTCAAGTTTTTCTTTCATAATAGCTACATCAATTAATGGTGGATCTATTCCTATTAATGGTACAATAGCATCGACTTCTTCTTTAATAGCAATTTCTGTAGGGCCTTCCATTCCTCTAGGAACTATATGTACTTCATCTGCTAAATCTAAATTATTTGCATTTTCATTAGATTCAGTTATTAAACTATAGATTCCTTTTTCTTTTAAGTAATATGCTATATCATCAAAAAGTCTTGATCCAATAAATAAAATTTTCATAATATCTCCTTCATTAAATTAATAAATTCATTACAGTTATTATAAACTTTTAAGGTTAAATCTTCTCCAAAGTCCATAGATTCTGGTTGTATACCTATATTTGCAACTTTAACAGGTAAATCTCTTTCTAAATATTTTACAAAATAGTTAAGAGACATTGAATGAGTACTAATTCCTATATTAACAAAATCTTCACGATTTACAAGTTTAATAGTTCCAGGTTCTTCATTCATTAAACAAGCATCTATTATTAATAAATGTGAAGGATTTGCTTTTCTGATTAATCCTGTAAAGTTTTCAGGCATTGTTTGTCCATCAATCAGAAGTATGTTTTCTTTTTCTTCTAATTTAGATATAATATAAGGTCCAGCACCATCATCTTTTTTTAAGATGTTACCAACACCTAATAGAATTAATTTTTCATAATCTTTAATAAATTCTTTTAATTCACTTTCAAAAGACAAACTATCACCGTTTTAATTAAATATTTAATTTAATCTTTATTAAATTATTTGTTTAAGGATTAATTTTTTTCATTGCTTCTTTATTTTTGTATATAACTTTTACTTTATCCTTAAATTTAATAAATATCTCTTTAATATTTCTATTTTCACTTGAAACAACATCGTATTCAATTTTTTCAAGATAATTTTTATTGATTATTGTTAAATTGTTTGTTCTTAATTCATTTTCAATTAATTTAATATCTGTATATTTAAATTGAATTGTGTAAACATCATATATTTCTATTTAAATAATTTCACTATTTTCAATAGCTTCTAAAACAGATTTACTATATGCTCTAATTAAACCACCTGCTCCAAGTTTAATTCCACCAAAATATCTAGTAACTATTGCAGTAATGTTGTGTAAATCATTTTTTCTTAAAGCATTTAACATAGGCTTACCTGTAGTCCCACTTGGTTCGCCATTATCATCAAATCCTTCTCCATTTGTTGTAATATATGCACTACAATTGTGTGTTGCATCTGCATAAATCTGTGAAATCTCTTGAATTATTTTTTTGCTTTCTTCTTTTGTTTGACAAGGAAATAATCTACATATAAATTGTGATTTTTTAATCTTTATTTCACTTTGAGAAGGTTTAGCTATTGTTTTCATATAATCATTTTTTCTGTTTTTTATACAAATATATTTATATTTGAAAAATTTAAACTATGTTAGTAGGTGAATATATGGGAAGTAAAAGTGTCACTGTAATTATTTTTGTAATTGTTGCTATTGTTGCTATTGCTGTAGCAGGTGTATTTGCAGCAATGACTGGTACTTATTCTCTTAATTTGGGGGATGATAATTCTACAACTAATCATACAATTACTGATGATACAAGTCAACAACATAATAATAATTATAACCATAACTCTGGTTCTAGTCAACAACAACATCAACAACAACCAGACACACCAGTTACTCCAGATGATCCTCCGAGTAATGAAACACAATAAAAAAATTTCTTTTTTATTTTTTTAATTTAATTTGATAATATAGAATAAGTAAATCGAATTCTTTTTTTAATTTTTTAATAGATTTTTCACATCTTCAGTTACTGACTTGATTGCTTGGTTTAGTAATTCGTTTCCGTAAGATTCATCAACATGAACACCATTTACTTGAACGTCTATTGCACCTGCTTCAATGTTCGGATCATTTTGTCTTGCTTCACTAAACCCATATAGACCAACTTCTTCATATTTGTCTAAGGTGTCTTGATTTACAACTTCGTCTTCATTTAGTATTCCAAGAACTTTTCCCATTGAAACTTCACCCGTACCTCCATGAGGACCTTCATTTAAAATCACATTATTATTTACTAAAATTAGAGTGTCAGTTTCTTTTTCAATTTTTGAAATTTCATCCATAAGTTGAAGGTTACCACCATGTGAATTAACTATGCTTATTTTGTTTACATTTAAAAATTTTTTAGCTGAATTTATATTTTCAATAATATTATTAACTAAAACATCTAATGAAACATGAATTCCATGATCAATTTCATCTAATTCATGTGCTGGATAAATTATTCCTAAAAATTTAGCTCCTGTTTTTAAAGAAGCTTGATAAGCAATATGTGCAGCTATTTTAGAATCTGTATCTATTGGTAATGCAGGGCCATGATTTTCTAAATGACTTCCTAAAGCAATTATTCCTATGTCATGTACATTTGGATCTATTATATTACCTGCATTTTTTCTTAAAGCTACCATATTAATCACTTATAATTCGAAATTCCAGATTTTATCTCCAACAAAATGTTTAGTTTCAATAGATTTTCCTGAATCACTTTCAACCATTTCAGGACCAGTAATTATACTTAATCCAACAGCCAATGGTTTTCTATGCGTTTCATCTACAATAAAAACAATATCTCCAACTTCAATATCTTCATCTGCTTCTACAATTCCTGGAGACATAATATCTGCACCGTTTGAAACAAATCTAATAGCACCCATGTCTACAACAACTGTTTTTTGTTCTATTTCATTAGCTAGTGCAGCTTTTAAAGTTGGGTAAGGCTTATCATCAATCATAATAATGTATGGTTCGCCATTTACTAAAATAAAAGAATTAGGGTCTGCTTCTAATATTTCAACACTTTTTTTATTTTCTAAAAGTTTACCATATTCTCCTAATTCGTTTTTCAATTCTTTAATTTTCTTTTTTTTCAAGAAGTTTCTTTTTTTAATTTTCAAAATAAGCACCAATTATTAATTTGTTTTTTATTTTTATTAATATTTTTGTTATTTAATCAGTTAATTTTAATAGTTTAAACTACTAAATTACTATTGTGTTTTTAAAAATCGTCTTTTTTCATAACATTTATATATTAGTTTAATTAAATAATTTATTATTAGTTATTATTAGGTTTTGTCTAAGAACTTAATTTAATTGATATTTTTGTTAGAATTTTTTTATAGGTGATATCATGAGCGGACAAAATGTTCAAAGACCATTAGACGCATTAGGAAAAGCTTTAAACTCTCCAGTTATAATTAAACTTAAAGGAGATCGTGAATTCAGAGGTGTACTCAAAAGTTTTGATTTACACCTGAACTTAGTATTAAACGATGCTGAAGAATTAGAAGATGGAGAAGTTACTAGAAGATTAGGTATTGTTCTCATTAGAGGAGACAATATAGTCTATATTTCACCATAAATTAAATTATTCTCTTTTTTCTAAAAGAGATTATGATAATAAGGTTATAAATTAAAGGAGGAGGTGTATCAATGGCAAAGGGTACTCCATCAATGGGTAAAAAGAATAAAAAGACCCATATTAGATGTAGAAGATGTGGTAGAAATACTTACCATGTACGTAAAAAAGTCTGTGCTTCTTGTGGATTCGGTAGATCTAGTAAATTAAGAAGATACAGTTGGCAAAATAAAAAACCAACTACCAGACAAAGATTAGTATAATTATTATATTAATTATTTAAATTATTTGAGATAATAAACGCATATTATCTCATAAACCAACTATTTTTAATTTAGAATATTTTTAGCTATTGTTTTTAATGTTTATTTTTTATGTTACTAAGCAGTTATTTATGCAAAAAATAAACCTGTTCTATCGTTACAATATTTAAATGTAGATTATATTTCAAAAGACATTAACATTGAATCCTAAAAGTCAAAAAGAAGTTGTAAAACATATTGTAACTATTACAGAAAGAAATTTTTAAAAAAAAGTAAGATAAAAAAGCTTTTGCTTTCTTATCTGTATTTATCATTTAATTGATTCATCAGCCGTGATATAAGATATAAATCATATCACATTTAGATGTTCCAGCACATGTTGTGGTAATCGGATATTCACCAGGTCTTAAATTTATAGGTATGCTTGCATATCCTTCTTTATTAGTAATTGCAGTATGGTGTTCTCCATTAAAATTAAAACTAACTTCTGTATTTGTTTTAGGATTTCCATGCCAATCGAAAATTCTTACAGTGAAATCTCTTGGTTCACCATAATACTTAACAAGATCATTACTTTCAATAGTAGTACTATTATCTAAAATACTGATTTTATTACTTACTAATGCACCATCGGATTTTGTGGTTATATTATATTCTCCTGGTTTAAAACTAACAGGGTAACTAGCATAACCGTGTAAATCAGTTTTTGCATGGTATATTATTCCATGATAATTAAAATTAACTTTAGCTAATGGTTGTGGATTTCTATTATAATCTAATATTCTAACAGTAAAATTATCTGAATCACCATAATATTTAGTCATATCACTACTCACAATTATAGGAGCAGTACTTAAAATAGTAATTGTATTAGTTTTTGATAAACCATTACATGTTGTAGTGATTGTATATTCACCAGGATCTAATTTAGGTACTTAAATACTAGCATAACCTTCTGTATTAGTAACCGCTTCATAAGTTACATTATTAATTTGAAAAGTTACATTAGTATTCTTTAAAATATTACCATAACCATCTTTTACTTTAACAGTGAAATTACTATTCTCATTATCATATTTAGTCAGATTATTACTTTCAATAATAGCATTTAAAACAGTGACCTTATTGGTAGTAGATGCATCATTAGCGTAAGTAACAACTGTATATGTTCCTGGAATTATGTCATAGAAAGGACAACTTGCATACCCTTCTTCATAACTATGAGCGATTTGATGAAATATTCCGTTAATCTTAAATTTAACTTCTACGTTAGGGGCTGGTTTTCCTGTATCATTTAATATTCTAACAGTGTAATTATTAGAATCACGAGAACCAAAAGTCATATCACTACTTTGGATTAATGTATTTATAATTTTAATTTTATTAGTTTTAGTAATATTATTAACGATAGTATTGATTGTGTGTTCACCAACAGTTAAATTTTCTAATTTTAAACTAGCATAACCTTCTTCATTAGTAACAGTTTTATAAGTGTTTCCATTAAGTTCAAAATTAACTTCTACATTAGGGGCTGGTTTACCTTCCTCATCTAATATTTTAACAGTGTAATTACCTTGTTCACCAACATATCTACTTACATCGTCACTTTTAATAATATTATGAGGTACATCAATATTTAAATCAATGTCTGTGTCAAACCATGAAACTTGTAAATCTACAGTATCAATTAATGTTTCCTCACTATAGAGATTTACACGACATTTAGTAGCACCTAATGCTCCAAAATTTAAATACACATTTCCCTCTTCATCTGGATAGGTATTTGCATAACATTTTCCAGAATATAAATCATATACTTCTACTCGATGAATTTCTCCTAGTTTATGGTCTCCATCATGTAAATGTAGAGTAACTGATCCCATTGATTTTAAGGGGGTTTTTGCATTATTCTGATAATTATTATTAATATGTGATGTTTGAGAATTATTCATTAGTGTTAATAATGAATTATGGTTTTTCAATATGCTATTATCAGCTATATTATGATTTAATATGCTGTTATCTGATATACTATTATCATGTTGATTAGCACTAACAAAGCTTATTGAAAGACCAACAATCAACAATAAAAATAGGATTAAAAATGTTTTATCTTTTAACATATACTCACTTCATTTTGAATAGTTTGTTTTTTCATAATTTTAATTTATAAATAAGTATATATAAAATAAAATAGTAATTGTCTAGACAAATTAATAATTGTCTAGTCAATTAAATAAAAACTATTTAATAAAATTTAAAATAATTAAAAATAGTTCATATTTAAAACATTATTTCTAAAAAGAATATATAATTTTGTTTATAACTTGACTTGTGTTTTGAAAAAGGTTCTTTATAGTCTAAAATTTTCTTATGAGAGTTAT
>JAKSUH010000139.1 GCA_024413395.1 archaeon | reverse complement strand
GAAAATAGTTATTTAAAAATTTGAAAGTAATATTATATATTGTAATATATGAAAAATTATAAATTTATTAGATATTTAATCAACTTAGATTTTATCAATATAATCATTAAGATTAGGTAATTCTTGTTTAAGTCCTTTTCTTTTTCTAATAGCCATAGTAAGAGTATATGCTTGTGATTTAACATCGAATGGATCTTGAGTCATAATATCCCAATGAGAGAAAACACATTGTGGGAAAGCTTGTCCAGAAGTAAGAGCTCTAAGATTAGCATTAAAACCAAAAGATTCAGCAACAGGTAAATAAGCTTTAACAGTAAGTAATGGAGTACCTTGAACAGATTCTTCAGAGAAAACAACACCTCTTCTTTGAGAGAAGCATTGATAAATACCACTCATACAATCTTGTGGAGTAGCTATATCACATTGATATATTGGTTCTTGATATCTTGGTTGTGCAGTCATTTCAGCAGCATAATAGCATCTTCTAGCAGTAGGAATAATTTGAGCACCACCTCTATGAATAGCATCAGCATGAAGATCAACATCTAAAATATTAATTCTAACTCCTCTTAAAGATTCTTCAGCAACAACACCTTCTTTAGTAACTAATTGGAAAGCATTTTCCATAGAATCTCTAATTTCATTTAAATATTGAACAGCTTTAGTTTGATCAACTAAAAGATTAGGACCTTGACTTTCAGGACCAAATACCCATAATTTTTTAGCATCATGTTGATCCCATTCATATGTATCAATAAGTTTTCTTGATGTAATTTTAGGATCATCACCTGGTCTAATTTTACCATCTTCAATTTCAATGACTAATTCATCTTTTAATGGTTCAGCATTAACAAATAATTTATTATGTTTATTTGGTGATTTAGCTAAACATATTTGTGAACTATTAGTAGTAACAGTTTCTCTATATGATACAACTGGATCAGATTTAACAATTTCAATATTAGAATAATCTTCTACTAAATCTTTAAGACAAATTTCTAAATGTAATTCACCACAACCACAAATAATATGTTCAGTTTCTGTATTAATAACTTGAACTAATGGATCTGCTTTTGACATTTTAATTAATCCTTCAACTAATTTTGGTAAATCTGCTGGATTTTTAGCATTAACAGCTACTCTAACAACTGGTGATACTGAATATTTCATAGATCTAATAGTACATGCATGAGCACTTGTGGAAATAGTACCTTGTTTAATTAAACATTGATCAACACCAACTAAAGCACAAGTATTACCACATGGAACATCAACAACATCTTCAGCTTTTCTACCCATCATAAGAACAACTCTTTGAATATTTTTTTCTTTAACATCATCTTGTTTACCTGGTTTATAATTTGGTCCCATAATTCTAACTTTTTGTCCTTGAGCAACTTTTCCTGAAAATACTCTACCAAAAGCATAAAAACGTCCACTATCTGATGTAGGTACCATTTTAGAAATAAACATCATAACAGGTCCTTCTGGATCACATGCCATCATAGCTTTAGCACATTCATCATCAACAGATCCTTCATATAAATAAAGAGTTCTATATTTTTGTGCTTGACGTGGTGATGGTAAATGAAGAATAATCATTTCAAGTAAAGCTTCAGAAGCAAAAATCCATTTTTGCATAACTTTTCTAACTAAATGTTTACCTTGTAAATCTTTTTCATCACCTTTTAATTCAATTCCTAATTTTTTTAACATTGGTTCATATAATTCTTTATTACCAGATTTAACACTATTAGCTAATTTTAATAATGGATCTAAAATCATACTACAAAATGCTCTTTTTAAATCATTTCCATCTTCATCTTGATTTTCAGTTGTCCATTTTTTAGTTTTAGGATCAAAATAATTGTCACCCCATAATTTCTTAATAAGTTTATCTTTTTTTGTTTTGAATTTAGCAGCATACATATCGGCAAATGTTGTTAATGTAAATCCCCAACCATGTAATGCAGAACCCATTGCAACTGTACCATTTTCTGGATAAACTTGACAATCTGCCATAGATTCACTATTTTGATATGTTGAAATAATAACATTTGCATTTTCAATAACTCTTTGGAAATTTTGATAAATTGTTTCAGCATCATGTTTTAATTCAAAAAAGGCTCTATCTACTTTGTTAATCATAAGAATTGGTTTAATAAGTTCTTGTAATGCTTGTCTTAATACTGTTTCTGTTTGTACACATACTCCTTCTACATAATCTACTACGACTAATGCACCATCAGTAACTCTTAATGCTGCAGTAACTTCTGATGAAAAATCTACATGACCAGGTGAATCAATTAAATTAATTAAAAATTTTCCTTTTTGTCCACTTCCATCTGTATCTACTTCATAATATAATGATACTCCTGTTGATTTTATTGTAATTCCTCTTTCTTGTTCATCTTTTCTTCCATCTGTATAACGTGCATCTCCTGCTTTCTCTTCTGCAATAATTCCTGCTTTTGCAATTAAACTATCTGTTAATGTTGATTTTCCATGATCTACATGGGCAATAACTGATATATTACGGATATTATCTTGATTATCCATAATTGCTCTAAGTTGATCTATTGTAAAGTTAACCATTTCTTATCTTAAATGAAATTAATTTATTTTTTTTAGATATATATATTTTTTATTTTTAATTTAATTTATTTTTTTTAA
>JAKSUH010000138.1 GCA_024413395.1 archaeon | reverse complement strand
TTAAGTTCTTTCATATCCATTCCCATTTTTTTCATTTGTCTTTCCATTTTTTTCATTTGTTTTGGGTTCATACCAGGTATCATAATTAATTCCTCTTTAATTTATATATCATAATAAGTTATCTATTTCTTTATTAAAAAAGGTTTTTAAGAGTTTTGACTATATTTAATTAAGGAGATAATTTAATGAAAATTACATTATATGGTGCAGCTAGCCACCAAATAGATGAAGTTTATAAAGAAGAAGGAAAAAAATTAGGTAAAGAAATCGCTAAAAGAAACCATACTCTCATATTTGGTGGAGGTGGTGAAGGAATGATGGGTTCAGTAGCTAATGAATGTCTTAAAGAAGATATTGAAGTAATAGGAATCATTCCAGAACTATTTAGAAATCAAAACTTAACATTTAACAAAGTAATATACACCAAAGATATGAAAGAAAGGAAGAAAGAATTAAGAGAACTAGCTGATGGATTTATTATTTCACCAGGAGGAATTGGTACTTTAGATGAATTTTTTGAAGTTTTAGAATTAACAAAACATGAAATAGAATCTAAACCAATAGCAATTTTTAATATTAATAATTATTTTACAGACATAGTTAATTTTATTGAAAAAAATGTAGAAACAGGATTTATTTCAGAAAAAATATTACAAAAATACAAAGTCACTACAACTGTAGAAGAAACACTAAATTATCTAGAAAAGAGTGAAAAATAAAACAAATACTCTTTGAAGAAAAAAACGTACCTAAATATAGAATTATTTATATTAAATTAAATAAAATATTAATAAGAGTAATATGTTAAAAAATAATAGAATTGAATATATCAGTTTAGCAAGTGTCTTTTCAGCAATTGCAGTAATGTATATACATACAAATGGGATTTTTTGGGGGTTTCTCAACAGGAAGAGTCTGGTTTACTGCAAATATAATAGAATGTATTTTTTACTTTGCGGTTCCTATTTTCTTCATGATATCTGGAGCAATGCTCATAGATTTTAATAAAAGATATGATTTAAAGACATATTTCTCTAAAAGAATTACAAAAACAGTAATTCCATTTATAGCATGGAGTTTTATTGGTTTAGCATTAAAACTTTACATTTTTAAATTTTTATTAGATTCTTCTCAGGTTATTAATTTAACATTTATCATTAATCAATTACTCCATGGACAATTATTCGACATGTATTGGTTTTTTATTCCTTTATTTGGATGTTATTTAACAATCCCTATTTTTAGCTTAATATCAGATGATAAAAAGAATTGTTTTATTTATATAACAACATGAATGTTTATTTTAAACTTTTTAATTCCATTTATAAATGAATTATTAGGTATGCCAATTAATTACCCAATCCCACTCGATTATATGAGAGGAGAGCAAACATTTACTTTATTTGGAGGATTCATTTTCTATGTATTAGTTGGATACTTAATACATAAAATATGAAATGACTAAAAAGTGGAAAATAATACTATACATTCTAGGTATTATTGGTTTATTAATGCATATTATAGGTACTTACACTTTTTCCATGTCTGCAGGAGGGATAAATCAAATATTTAAAGGATATTTAAATGTTTCATGCATATTATATTCAATAGGACTCTTTGTTTTTATTAAATATGATTTAGTAAAAATAATGAAATTTAATCCTATTAAAAAAGTAGTTAATTACTTAGATTCATACACATTAGGAATTTATTTGATTTATTATTTTGTATTAATATCATTAGAAAAAATATTCCACATCAATATGGCATCAATTATAACCAGACTAGTCTTACCAATAATTATTTTAATAATATCTGTTATGATAATTTGGTTAATACGTAAAATCCCTATTGTTAAAAGGATAGTACCTTAAAAAAATTTAAAAAAAAGAAAAAGAAAAAAGAAATTAAAAATTTCTTTTATACTTACATCATTGGAGGCATTCCACCCATTCCACTCATTTCGTCCATGTCAGGACCAGGAGTACTAGTGGATGCAATGACGTCGTCGATTCTTAAAATCATTTCAGCTGCTTCAGAAGCAGATTGAATAGCTTGTTTTTTAACACGTTTTGGTTCAATTACACCAGCTTCTTTCATGTCCATAACTTTACCAGTAAAGACATTTAATCCCATGTATGGGGATTTTTCGTGGGAAGCTCTTAAATCTACTAAAGAGTCAATTGAATCTAAACCTGCGTTTTCAGCTAAGGTTTTTGGTACAATTTCTAAAGATTCTGCAAATGCAGTTACAGCTAATTGTTCTCTTCCACTGATAGATTCAGCGTAATCTTTGAGTTTTTTAGCCATAGCGATTTCAGGTGCACCTCCACCAGCTACAACTTGGGAATCTTCTACAGTAGCTGCTACTACACCAATAGCATCTTCAATAGCTCTTACGATTTCGTCAACAACGTGTTTAGTGGATCCTCTTACGAATAAGGTTACTGCTTTAGCAGATTCGCATTCTTCTACGAAGATCATTTCTTCACCAGATACTTTTTTCTCGATAACAAATCCAGCAGTACCTAAATCTTCAGGAGTTAAATCATCTAAGTTGGAGATAACAGTAGCTCCAGTAGCTTTGGATAATTTTTCAATATCTGATTTTTTAACTCTTCTTACAGCCATAATGTCAGCTTTAGCTAAGTAGTGTTGTGCTAAGTCATCAATACCTTTTTGTGCGAATAAAAC
>JAKSUH010000137.1 GCA_024413395.1 archaeon | reverse complement strand
TAATTATATGTATAAACAATTTAAATAATAAAAAAATAAAAATTAAAAAATATAATTTCATATATAATCAATAACAACAACAAAAAAAATTCAAAAACAAAATGTCAAATAAAGCAGGAGATATCATAGATGACTTAAATTCTTTAAAAGCAGATCGTCAAAAATCTGCAATAAAAAAAATTATTTCTGCGATGACTATTGGTCGTGATGTAAGTAAACTTTTCCCTAATGTAGTCAAATGTATTATAACTCCAGATCTTGAATTAAAAAAATTGGTTTATCTATACATTATCAACTATGCCCGTGTTAAGCCTTTAGAAACATTACTGGCAGTAAATGCATTAAAGCGAGATGCATCAGATTTTAATGGAAATCCTTTAACTCGTGCTTTGGCTGTAAGAACTATGGGATGTCTAGGAGTGGAAGAAATAATGCAATTTTTATGTGACCCTTTGAAAGACGCATTAAACGATAAAGACCCTTATGTCAGAAAAACTGGTGCTCTTTGTGTTGCTAAAATTTATGATATTAATCCACAATTAGCCGAAGATCAATTTGGCTTTGTAGAAAAAATTAAAGGAATGTTAGAGGAGGAAACTAATGCAATGGTCTTAGCTAATTGTATTAGTTCTTTGATAGAAATTTCTACTACAAAAGGTAAAGATATTTTAAATATCGATTGGCCTAAGTGCAGACACTTAATGAGTGCTCTTCATGAAAATAATGAATGGACACAAATTTATCTGTTAGAAGGAATTTCTAGATATAACACTTCACAGCAAGACGAAATTAATGAAATAATAGAAAGAATATTACCTTGTGTTTCGCATAGCAATGCTGGAGTTGTTTTATCCTGTATCAAAATTTTAATAAAGCTTTTAGATTTAGTAGAAAGTCCAGAAACTATTAGAACTGTATGCAAAAAAATAACTCCAAGTTTAGTAACACTTTTATCAAGTGAACCAGAAATTCAATATGTGGCTCTAAAAAGTATTAATATATTAATACAAAAAAGACCAATAATTTTTGAAAAAGACATTAAAATATTTTTTTCATCATTTACTGAACCTTTATATAATAAATTAGAAAAATTAGAAATACTTTATAAATTAGTATCAATGAATAATATTGATATGGTATTAAATGAATTAAAAGAATATGCATCAGATGTTGATGTTCAATTTGTTCGTAGAAGTGTTAAATTAATAGGTCAATGTGCCATAAAATTAGAAAAGGCTGCACAAAGATGTGTTGAAACTTTAGTTGAACTTGTAAAGACTCAAGTAAGTTTCGTAATTCAAGAAGCCATTATTGGATTAAAAGACATTTTTAGAAGATATCCGAATACATTCGAAGGAGCAATGACAATAATAAATGAAAATCTCAGGACATTAGATGACCCTGAAGCAAAAGCAGCCTTAATATGGATTATTGGTGAGTATTCAGATAGAATCGAAGGAGCTGAAACACAACTAGTAAAATTCATAGATAACCTCAAGGAAGAACCTTATGTTGTTCAAATAAATATTTTAGATAGTGCTACTAAAACTTTTCTTAAATGCCAGACTGAAGAAAGTTTTAATATCCTTAATCAAGTTTTCGATTTTTGTACAAAAGAATGCGAAAATCCAGATATCAGAGATAGAGGGTATATGTATTATAGATTAATGACAATTGATCCACAGTTAGCGAGTAAAATTATTGTTGTTGATAAACCAAAAATCAGTGAAGATGTTTCTGGCTTTGATGATAGCTTATTGGCTATTTTGATGAATAATTTAGGGACATTATCTGTTATTTATGGAAAACCACCAGAAATTTTCGTCAAAAAAACTAAGGAAAAGTTCTTTGAAGATGATGAAAATGAAGGTGAATATGAAGAAAGTACATTTAAATTAAATGAAGATGAAGAAGATGATAACGAAAGAAGAAATAAAGCAAAAACAATATAAAATTGAAGATAATAATGAAGAAGATGAAGAAGAAGAAAATAATAATACCTACAATAATAAAGTTGAAAATAATAACAATAATGAGGGGGGAATTGATCTGCTTGATTTAGGTGGTGGATTTGATTCAGGTGGCTCAAATAATATAAATATGAATAATAATCAGCAAAGTTCCCCAACTGATTTATTAAATGACTTAGGTAGTCTTAATTTAGGAGGACCTATGAATAATAACAATATGGAACAAAGCATGGGAGGAAATATAAATAATAGCAATGTACAAAGATTCGTGGTTATCCAAGAAAATAAGCCTGGAGTAATGAATCCAAATAAAGGATTAGAAGTTGAAGCATCTGTATTTAGTAACTATAATAACTATTATTTATCAATACAATTAACTAATAAATCTGCTGGAGGACCTATCAACAATTTCGTTATGCAATTTAATAATAATCCATTTGGTTTATCAGTTAATCCTAATTGTTTAAGCAATGTTAATTTACAACCTGGACAATCATTTTCTAATTCTATTCCTTTAGAAAGAAACCCTCAAGGAGAAAAACCTGTAGGAGGACAAAGTACTATTCAAACTGGATTTAGATGCAATTTAAATGAATATTATTTCTTATTACCAATTATTTCTTAATAAAATAAATTAATAATTTAAATTAATAAAATTAAATATAGAAACAAGTTTTGGTTATGAAGAAATATTAAATAATAATAAAAATGGGGATTGGGGATTGG
>JAKSUH010000136.1 GCA_024413395.1 archaeon | reverse complement strand
ACAGAAAAAGTTGTTTGTTGTTATATTAACTGTCAACTTCATACTACTCGTTTTGGAATTTTTTCACAGATTTTTAAAAAGCTATTTGGGCATTTACCTCCAGAAACTGGAGTTCCATTCTCAAGAATTTACTCTCAAATCATGCAACATCTTCAGAAAAATAATCAAGCACTTATGGTAGCATTAGATGATGTTAACTATTTATTCCAATCTAATAATGCAAATAAAGTATTTTATGATATTTTAAGAGCTTATGAAGAATATCCTGGTGTTCGTATTGGTGTTTTTGCAATTTTATCTGATTTAGAATTTAGATTTGCACTTGATAAAAATGTAAATACTGTATTTATCCCACGTGATATTACTTTCCAACCTTATACTCATAGTGAACTTTGTGATATTTTAACAGATAGAGCAAAAGCTGGATTTTTCCCAGGAGTTATTTCAGATGAGATAATTGAAGAAATAGCTACCTTTACTTATGAAAATGGTGATTTACGTGTGGGAATAAGTCTTTTAAAAAGTTGTGGTAATATTGCTGAATCAAATGCTAGTCGTGAAATTACTGAAGAACATCTTGAGGAAGCTATCTCTTCTTTAATCTCAATCAATTTAATAGAAACTTTAAAATCTCTTAATGATATTGAAAAAGGGTTATTAAAGATCATTGTTGATAGTGAGGAGATTTTAACTGCAGGAGAACTTTCTGAAATATTTAAAGAACAGACTAAAGTTAGTTATGCAACCTTTAATAGAACCCTTGATAAATTAGAATTTTTAAGGTTAATCGATACTAAATTTACAGGGAAAGGGGTAAGAGGTAACTCTAGACAAGTAATCCTCCGTTTTAACCCTGCAGATTTTGATAAACTCATAACCTACTAATTAAATGTGTTACATAAGATTGCATGGTGTAACTTGCAATCTAATTCATAGTAACTCGGGTTTGGTTTAATATATTCTTTAATATATTGGGTTTGAAGCTACTACAAACACTACACAATAAAGGAATATTGCAATAACTGCAAATATCACCATGCAAACGTTAAGGTTTAATCCACTAAACATTAATTCATCTTTAAATGTTTTTCTTGGTCTTAAATCAGCATAAATATTTGTATCGTAATTTTTTAACATAATAATCACATCGCTAAATTAATATTGTTTGAAATTATAATATAAAGAAAGAGAAGGAGTGTGTGTGAAAAGTAATATGTCAATAAAAAATAAATTTGATTTTTTTGATGTTACAGCAGATATAGGATTTACTGCTTATGGTAATTCTTTAAATGAATGCTATGAAAATGCAAGTTTAGCTCTATTCAATGTAATATCTAATACTGATAATATAGAACATAATAAAACAATTTCTTTTGAAGTTAAATCAGAAGATTCTGTTTCTTTATTATATGATTACTTAGAAGAACTTCTTTTCTATCATGAAACTGAATTCATGCTTTTTTCTGAGTTTAAAATAGAATTAAATGATGATTTCTCTTTAAAAGCTACTATTAAAGGTGAAGAAATAGATTGGTCTAAACATATTCGAGGTTGTGAAGTTAAAGCAATCACTTTTCACATGATGGAAGTTGACCAAGAACAATTATTTGTTAAAGCTATTTTAGATTTATAAATTAATATTTTTTAGATAACTTTATAATGTTAAATACTATATTATAAATAATAATTTTTATAAAAATATTATTTAGAGGCGATTTTAATGAAAATCACTAAAACCACTTCAAGAAAATTTGAAAAAATTATAGGTTGTATTGGATCTATTTTAGGAATTATTTCCAGTTTTTGGTATTTATCTTTACTGAAATTGGATTTCATACAATGACTTTATTAGGCTTTTTAGCTATAATTGGTTCTATTTTAGGATTTATAGCTACATATTTGGTTGAAGATAAAGAAGATGAAGCGGGAGTAATATTTATTGTGGTTTCTATTTTATTAGTACTTCATTCTGTGCTGTAGGGTAATGGGAGCTATTTTATTATTAGTAGCAGGTATTAGTACCTTATTTAGAAAATAAACTGTGGTATATATGGCGGTTAAAGATAATATTATAAAAGTTCGTGATAATGTATGGGAGATTAAAGGTAGTTTTGATAAGAAAATGAGAGCAGCTGGAAGATTATATCTTGATGATGAATCTTTTGAAGCTTTAGAAGAAGGAGCTGTTCAACAAATAGCTAATGTAGCTTGTCTTCCTGGAATAACAAAATACTCAATTGGATTACCGGATATTCACTTTGGTTATGGGTTTCCTATTGGTGGAGTTGCAGCATTTAATAAAAGAAATGGTATTGTATCTCCTGGTGGGGTAGGATTTGATATTAACTGTGGAGTTAGATTAATTAAATCAAATTTAACTGAAGAAGATATTGCAGATAAATTAGATGAACTTGTAGAAAAATTATTTAAAAATATTCCTTCTGGTGTAGGTTCAAAAGGTAAAATAAGATTAGAAGGAGATGAAATTAATAAAGTACTTGATTATGGTGCTGAATGGGCTGTTGACAATGGATATGGTTGGCAAGAAGATTTAGAACACACTGAAGAGGGTGGCCGTATCTTAGATGCAGACAGTGAAAAAGTATCTGATAAAGCTAAAAAAAGAGGAATTCCTCAATTAGGTTCATTAGGTTCTGGAAACCACTTCTTAGAAATTCAAAAAGTAGATGAAATATTTGATAAAGAAGCAGCAGAAGTATTTGGTCTTAAAGAAGGTATGATTACTGTAATGATTCACAGTGGTTCTAGAGGCTGTGGACACCAAGTATGTTCTGATTATTTAAGAATAATGGATAAAGCTTATAAAAATTATAAAATT
>JAKSUH010000135.1 GCA_024413395.1 archaeon | reverse complement strand
TACATTTAGATCCAACAAGATTATATCTTTGTTGGATGTGACGCCAAGTTCTTACTGTATCTGACATTTAAATCCTCCATAAACAATATTAATATAATATCTATATGTTTTAAATCTATAATATAAAAAGTTATTTAATACTAATAAATTAAAAAAGCAAATTCTGTAATACAATAAATAAAATAGATTATGATAATAAAGAATTTACAATATCAGAAATTCTTTGTTGGCCATTACCACCAATAAAAATAGTTTTAAAATCATTATTTTTTATGAATTCGATTATTTCATTGCAATTTTTAAGAATAACTAAATTATTTTCAAATCCAGAATTTTTTAGCTGATTAAAATAATCATTTGTTAAATCATCTTCTAATCCTTGAAAAATAGCTAGATTTAGAGGATTATATTCGATTAAATAATCCAGCATCATAAATCTACACTCTTCGCCAGCTCTAGCTGTTCCAAATATGATTACATCAAAATTTTTTTCTTCTAAAACTGCTTTTAAAGCATCAATATTGTCTGTTTTACCTGAAACTATTGTCTTATTATTAAAATCAAATTGAATAGTTCGTCCTTCAACAGCTTCAAAATTTTGTAATGAATGATTAATAATATCTTCATCAATTCCAATGGCTAAAGAAAGTTTATAAGCAGCATCCGCATTATTATAATTAAATTCACCAAATAATTTTAAATTATAAGGATATTTATCAAATAATAGAGTTTTTTTAGGACAATTTTTGATTTTCATCATGTTTTTATCATTAGAATTTAAAATAGCTACTTTATTTTTAATAAAAGTACAAACTTCTTGAGTATAATTCTCAATAGATTTATGAACATCTAAATGATCATGACCAATATTGGTTGCAACCACATAATCAATATCAAAAACATATTCACAAAATTCTAAAGTCATATCACATGCTTCAATTAAAATGAAATCAAATTCTTTTTCAAAATTTGTAAGTAATAATAAATCGTTATACCCATTAAAACCACCAGCAGCATTTCCACCAACAGCTACTTTAAAACCAGCATTTGTTAAAATATTATAAATCATGTGTGTAGTGGTAGTTTTTCCATTAGTCCCTGTTACAGCAATAGTTTTAATATCTTTATGCTTTGTAAGTACATCAGAAATAAATAAGCCCCTATTAATAATTTTTTGAGTTACATCTAAATGAAATAAACTAGGAGATACACTTACTGCATCAGAAGAATAAATTTTTTCAAAATCATGACTTCCCAATTCTAAATCTAAATTAGGAGAATCAATATCAATTTTAACATCTTTACTAAAATCAGAAGCATAAACTTTGTGTCCATAATTTAAAAAAGATTTAGTAGCTGACTCTCCTTCAACCCCTAAACCAATGACACTTATTAACATTGTTAAAACCGATTATAAATTAAGGTAATCAATAATTGTATCTAATAATTTTTCAATACCACCATTTTCACCATCATAGATATCCACAGTAGGTAAATTAAATTCTTTTTCAATAGCTTCAAGAGATTCATCAGGTTTGTTTCTTCTATTAATAGATAAACCAATGACTTTTGTATCTTCAATAGCTTCAATAGCAGTTAACTCTTTTGTAATACCCTGTGGGGTTCTATTTGGATGGTTAGGTCTATGACATAAAATAACTGCATCTGGTCTAGTACCAAATAGTAATGAAGCTGCTCCACCTTTAGGATGAGGGTTTCCAAGTTCTGTTAAACTAGATTGGCCTTCTACAAAAATAATATCTGGGTCTTCAGTTTCTTCAATATGTTTAATAACACCCATCATAGCTGCAGCTAAATCCATAACTCCTAAACTAAATGCTCTAAAATTAATATAAGTAGGTTTTTCAAGTCCCATTTCATCAGTTGAAAGGACTATAGATTTTAATCCTTTTTCTTCAGCGATTTTACCTAAATTATAAGTAGTTGTTCTTTTACCACACTCTTGTGAAGTTCCACCAACAAATACTAATGGTTTTTTATGTAAGTAGTTAATTTTTGGTAAAATTTCTGTATCTTTTATTGGTGCAAAGTCAAGAGCTTTTTCAAGAACATGTAATTTAGAATTAATTTCTTTAATAATAAGTCCTTCTTCTTCAGCTAATTTAATTAAAGAAGGATTGTCTTTAAGAGGTAATGATCTAAAAGAACTAACAACATTTTGTCCTAAAGCGAGTGCAGTTACTGCATGTTTTAAAGCAGCACCTTCAGCTCCTATTGGTAACATGATAGCTACACTTTTAGAATTAGTTTTTTTAATTAATTCTACTAAATCTCCTTCAACAACATGTCCACAAAATTCAGAACCTTGTTTTTCTTCTGAATCATCTAAAAAACCAACAGTTTCTACACCTGTAAAGCTAGAGAATTTTTCTCCTCCACCACCAGCACCAATAATAATGTAAGGACTTAAACTAGCTAAATCTTCACTATTTTCTACTGTATACATAAATACCATCACTTAATAAAAGAATTATAATAATTTTTTTACTACATATTTATTAATATTTATTCTTATTTAAAATGTTGTATTTTACTTTTAAATACAAAAAATATCACCTATTTTATAAAAAAAATAAATTAAAAAAAGTTAAAAATACTGGGAAAAATTTTATGAAAAAATGAAAAGTCGCAGTTTAAAAATAAATATAAAAGGTTAATTCTAATACAATAACGATGAAAGATTTAAAAATTGATTGTTGTGGAATATAATTACTGGAATGACTGTAATATTGATATTAGTAACAATTATTTCGTCAATGATCTTGATAACAACAATTATGTATATTAATGATGAAAATAGTGCTTCAGTAGCTAATGAT
>JAKSUH010000134.1 GCA_024413395.1 archaeon | reverse complement strand
ATCCCCAATCCCCAATCCCCAATCCCCAATCCCCAATCCCCAATCCCCAGTAAGTAATTTTATAATTTTTATATTTTGGTGAATTCTTAAAATTATAAGAATTTAAAAATAAAAGTTTTAATATACCTTTAATTTTTTTTAAAATAATTTTTATACCAAGTTTATAAAATATTTATTTTGTCATTCTTATTAGTATCTTTTTTATTCTTTGCTTTTATTTAATAATTCTACAACTTCATATACTTTCGAGGCACATTCTAATAGTCTCTCTTTGCTAAGTTCACCATTATTTAATGCTTGCATAATAAGGTCATAATCGTTTTTGCCTCCACCCATTTGTAAATTGTTTCCACCTCTTATATTGTTTACAGCAAATTGGGATTTTAAATTTGCAGCTCCAATTGGTTTAGTACCAGAAGTAAACCAATCACTCATAATTAAACCTTCATATTTCCATTCTGTTCTTACAACATCAATGATTAAATCTTTTCTTTCGGAAGAGTGTATACCATTAATTAGATTATAAGAAGTCATTAAAGTATAAGGATTAGAATCTTTAATAGCAATTTGGAATCCTTTAAGATATATTTCCCTTAAAGCTCTTTCAGATACTACCGAATTACTATTGAATCTATTAAATTCTTGTCCATTACAAGCTAAATGTTTAATAGTTGTGGCTCTGTTTTTATGTGATTGTACTCCTCTAGTGATAGCTCCAGCCATTTTACCTGAAATTAATGGATCTTCTGAGAAATACTCAAAGTTTCTTCCACATTGAATATTTCTGTGAATATTTAATCCTGGAGCAAGCCATAAATTAACACCGAAAATATCCATTTCATTTCCAACAAGATCACCAATCTTTTCTAATAGATCTTCATTAAAAGTTTGTGCCAAAGCAGTAGCTATTGGAATAGCTGTAGTAAATTGATAGAAAACATCTCCATCTCTATCTTTGTTATTTTCTGGAGAATCAAATGTTGCTAATTCTTCTTTAGATAAATAATCTCCTAATCTAGCTTCCATTGGATTGGCGAAAAGTCTATATGGTCCTTTTTCGTCTACACCATATTTCCTAACTAATCTAAGTCCAGCGGGACCATCAGCTAAGACCAAGTGATTTTTTATATCTTTAATTGTTTGTACAGTTTCACCAGCTTCTCCAAAAAGATGACCAGGAACTTCGAAATTGCAAACACATACTTTTCCAAGATCTTCATTTGATAATTCTTTAATTTCATCATAAATAGTAGGTTTATATTCATATTTTACTGTTTTAGTAGAAAATTCAATTTCATCTAAATCAATTTCTTGTACTTCAGATAAATCGTCTTTATATGCAATTTCAGGCGGTACAAAATCTTGAAAATCTGGTTTTCCTCCAATATTAGTTAATTTTTCTAATACAACATCCTCAGACAAAGAAGCATAAGCAAATACTTTTGTTTTATCACTACTTGTTCCAACTCTGATGATATATTTACCTTTATCTAAAATATAACTAGCCTTTTTTTCATCATATCTAGCTACATCCTTTATACTAAATTTTATAGATAATGATTCTTCTTCATCTGGTTCTAATTCTTTTGTTTTTTTAAATGCAACTAAAGACTGATAAGGTTTATCTTTATTTTTTTGTGAAGGAGAAACATAAACTTGGATAACTTCTTTACCCGGAAATTTTTCACCAACATTTTTAACATTGACTTTAACAGTAATAATATCTTCTTTGTTTGTTACAGATTCTTTTGAAAATTTAAAATCAGTATAACCTTTTCCATATCCAAAAGCATATAAAGGTTTAACCCCAGTACTATCAAAATATCTGTAACCTACATATACACCTTCGAGATATCTAGTATTATCTACATTTCCAAATTCTTCAATGTATCTGTAATCACGTACTGAAGCCCAAGTAGTGGCTAATTTACCACTAGGATAAGTTTTACCTAAAATAATATCAGCTAAAATATCTCCAGTTACAACACCTAATTGAGATAATAATAAAATATTTGATACATCTTTTACTGGAGAAAGATCAACTACTCCGACTACATTCAAAACTAACATAAATTTTTCAAATTCTTTATCTAATTTTAATATATCTCTTACTTCTGAATCAGTTAGCATAATATCTCCTTTTCTTAACTTTCTATCATCTCCTTCAGAAGAATTTCTTGATACTACATAAATGGCAATATCTGCTTCATAATCTAATGGTAAATCATAGTCATATTCTGGTTCAACTGCACCAAAAGAGCAATGACCAGCATTAGATTGATAAAAATCAGATATAGTGAATATATTTTTAACAAAAGCTGGATGATTTTTTTTCTTGAAAGAAGGGAATTCATCTAACCAATCTTTAGAAACTATTTCAAAACCTTGATTTTCTAAACCTTCTTCACAAGTTGTATAAAATCTCGATTCTACATCACCTGATCCTCCACCACCTTTTAATGTATTTCTTGCGCCAGAACCTACTAATAAAACAGTACCTGGTTTTTTGATTGGGAATGCATCGTTTCTATTTAGGAATAAAGTACATTCAGCTGCATTTTTTCTTAGAAATTCTATATGATCTTTTTCATATTGCTTCATTTCTGGTTCTTCATCTTCTTCTGCCAAAGTTAATTTTCTACTTGTAACTATGAGCAATATAGAAGCAATCAATAGTAACTTTAGTGATTTCATTTTACCTTTTAGATTAATATATATTAATTTTTTAAAAAATTTATTAAAGGATAAATAATTATAAGAATTTTTTTTATTACATGAACATAATGCTAATATTTTACAAATAAATATTATTTATGGGGATTGGGGAGTGGGGATTGGGGATTGGGGATTGGGGATTGTGCCCAATCCC
>JAKSUH010000133.1 GCA_024413395.1 archaeon | reverse complement strand
AAAAATATATTTGATAATATTAATTATCAAGTAAACTAAATAATTCAATATTATTTTTATTCAAAACATCAACTAAGTTATCTAAATCCTCAGTATGTAAGAACAATATTGCATTTTCACCAGGTTTAAATGGAACTGCATAGAAATATTCTAAATCAATATTTTCTTCTTTAAGAACTTTTAAAGTAGATGCTAATCCACTAGGAGAATCTTCCATGAATAAACCTACAATTACAGATGTTTTGACAATATAATTGTGTTCTTCTAAAACTTTTATACATTTTTCATAATCATCTACAACAATTCTTAAAATTCCAAAATCAGTAGCATCAGCTAAAGAAATAGCTCTTAAATTAATATTTGCATCTGCAATAATATCTAAAATTTCTACTAAACTACCAGTTTTATTTTCTAAAAATATAGATAATTGTTTAATTTTCATTTATAAAACCCCTTAATGTAAATTTCTTTTATCAATAACTCTTTTAGCTTTTCCTTGGAAACGTGGTAAACTTTTTGGTTTAACTAATGTTACTTCTACTTTTATTCCTAATTCATTTTGAATAGAAGTAGCAATCTTATTTTTAATAGCTTTCATTTCTTTTAAATTATCAAAGAATAAATTTGCAGAAACTTCTACTTGAACTTCAATTTCATCTAGAACATCAGGTCTAGTAACAATAATAATATAATGAGGTTCGACATTAGATATTTTAAGTAAAGCTTTCTCAATTTGAGATGGGAAAACAGCTACACCTTTTACTTTAATCATATCATCTGATCTACCAGTAATTCTACTCATTCTAGCAAAGGTTCTTCCACATTCACATTTATCATAATTAATTGAAGTAATATCTTTAGTTCTGAATCTAATTACAGGCATTCCTTCTCTATATAAATTAGTTAATACTAATTCTCCTTTTTCACCTGCAGGAAGTTGTTTTAAAGTTTGAGGATCTATAATTTCAGGATAATAAAAATCTTCTGCAATATGTAAACCGGATTGTTGACTACATTCTACACCAATACCAGGACCTGTGAGCTCAGTTAATCCATAAATATTATAAGCTTTAGTATTATAAATTTCTTCGATTTTTTGTCTCATTTCTTCAGTCCACATTTCAGCTCCGAAACCTATAGCTTTAATATTTATTTCAGATAAGTCAATTCCATCTTCACGAGCTACATCTCCAAGATAAATACCATATGATGGAGTAACGATTAAACCAGTAGTTTGGAAATCTTTCATAATTTCAATTTGACGAGAACTTTGTCCTGTAGAAATAGGAATAATAGTTGCTCCTATTTTATGAGAACCATAGTGAACTCCAAAACCACCTGTAAATAAACCATAACCATGTGTATTTTGAATTATATCATCTTCACCTAATCCCATCATAGTTAATCCTCTAGCTATTGTTTCTGCCCAAGTGTCTAAATCTCTTTCAGTATATCCACTAACAACAGGTTTTCCAGTAGTTCCACTAGAAGAATGAACTTCTTTAATTTCTTTCATATCTACAGCAATTAATCCATAAGGATAAGCTTCTCTTAAATCATCTTTAGTAATAAAAGGTAATTTTTCAATATCTGCTAATGTTTCTATATCTTCTGGAAATACATTAGCATCACTATATTTTTTATTATAATAAGGAACCTTGTCAAATGCTGTTTTAACAGTATCTTGTAAACGTTTTAATTGTAATTCTTCAAGATCTTCCCTTTCCATACATTCATGGTCTTTATCCCATATCATTTAAAATCCTCAGTTATTTAGTATTAAATAATATGTTTTTTTAATAACATAAAAGTATTGGTAAAGAGATATTAAGTTAATATATATTAAATTTATAAAAAAAGAGAAAAAATAGAATAAAATTAATTATTCTATAATCCGAAAGATTTTTTGAGTAAATCTACGTTTACAAATCCTTCTCTGAATATTTCACCAGTTTTTAAGTCATTAATAGTAACTTCTGCAGGTGCAAACATTCCTTTATCAATTTGATAGAAGTCAAATCCAGCTTCTTTGAATACATCGAAGAATGGTTTACCATATCCATCTGCTGCAGAAGATGGTAATTGTGCTGCTACATTAGCAATGTCATCTCCTTCTTCAGATTCAACATAGTAGTAAGTCCTACCACCGAATAAAACAGCATCGTTAGTTTTACCCATAGCTTTTAATCCATCTGGGTCAACAGGTGCTATTGGAGCAATACCTGCTGCATGTTTTACTTTAGTTACATCAAATTTGACAAATTCTAACATTTTGTAAGTACCGTTTTCAACTACTCTTCCAGAAATTTGGATAGAACCAACAAGGGAACTAGTAGGAGCAACGAGTAAGAAAACACCTTTAGGATCTAATTTACATTCTTCAGCAATGTTAGCTGCAACATCTTCACCAGGTAATACATCTGCTTCTAATGTTAAAATTGCAACTTCTGCTTCTTCATCAACATAATCAATTTCTTCGTAAGTTTCTGCTGGTTTTAAAGAAATAGCTCTTGCAGGACCTGAACCTAAAGCAAAGAAATCACCTACAGATACAGACCATCCAGCTTTTTGTGAACCTAAAGTTGAAATTGATGGGAAATCAGTTTTAATTTCAACGGAAGGTAATGCTATATTTTCAGATAAATCTCCAGGGATAACAACTTTAACATCTGCTAATCCTCCGAGACATACTTTAGTATAAAGTTCACCTGCTTTGAAACTTCCTGCTACATTTACACCACAGTCAATTACAGTAGCACCGTTTTCTAATGTGCTGACAGCAATATTTAATTCGTCAGCTTTTTCAATCATTTCATCTACAGTTTTTTTAGCTTCTAAATTTACACTTACCATATTGTAAACCTCAAAAACATTAAATTAATTAACTTAATATTAAATATTTAAGTTATTAAAATATCTATTTT
>JAKSUH010000132.1 GCA_024413395.1 archaeon | reverse complement strand
AATTATTAAATTTTTTGAATTTATGCTTTATTTACAGAACTTTTAATAATATAATATGAAATGTTTAATTTAGAATATTTTAATTTAATTAAAATAAAAGAATTCCAAATTATAAAGTCAGTACTTTTGATTCATTAATAGCATTTCCTTCTTTATTATAACTGATATTTAACTTGATCACTACATTTTTATTAGGATCATTATTTGTCATAGAAACTTCTTTTTTAATACCCACAGATGCATTAGGTGCTAAATCTTTGGCACTAGTACTTAAAACTGTACAAGAAATGTACTTTTTAACGAGAAAGTTAATAGTAACATCATTAATTTGAGACCCAGTATTATTTGACACATAAAATGCTCCATTATATACGTTGTTATTTTGATTTAAACTAGAATAAATAGTAATATCATTATTTTTGAAAACTTCTTTCATATTAGAAATATCAGCACCAATATTTGTGTTAGTAGAACTAGTATTATTATTTCCCATATTCATAAAATCGAAAGGTGATCCTCCACTTTGTTGTGCTTGTTGTGGTTGGGTGTTCCCTACTCCTGATATAATAGAGTTTAAGTCCATTAAACCTCCGCTTTGCTGTTGTATATTTGTGTTAGTTGGATTACTACTACCCATATTTCCTAATAAACTGAAAATATCGTTATTATTATTATTATCGTTATTAACAACTGGTTGTGTATTAGAATTAGTATTTGATGATACACCGAAAATATCATCAAGTAAATTAATTCCTCCCCCTCCAACTTGCTGCTGTGGTTGAGTTGGTTGTTCTACTTTATCATCTGGTACTCCTGATGCTTCTTCAGGCTTTTGACCCTCTTCTTTTTTCTCTTTTTTCTTAATTTTTTTTGAAGGTTTTGGCTTATTTATACCTCCACCAATTCCTCCTTTATTAATCTCATCAATATTTGCTCCATTAATTAAATTTCTGTAGCCTTTATCTGTTTCATAATCTTCAACAATGGTCTCTTTATGTTCAATTCTTGGCTCATCTCCAATTCCTGCTTTTTCCCCTGAGGCTTCAGCATCTTCTTCGTCGATTTTTGGAACTGGAATATTTTCTGTTATTTGTAATTGCATATCCCCTCCTGCTATTTGAGTAAAAGTTATATATTCATTTGCTCTTTCTTGTACTTCAGGGTAGAAACTTCTCGTTTCATTTTGTAATATTTTTTTAAGTTTTTCGTCACTTTCTGGACTTAATTTTCCTATCATTTTGAAAGTTGCATTCATTAGCAGTTCTCTAAGTTGCTCAGAAGTGTCAGAACTTTTATCTAAAGTTACCATTAAATCAACAATTTGTTCTTCAGTAATTGTTATAGTATTACCTTCTTCGTCAGTAGTGGAAACCCCAATAATTAGTTTAAATAATTCTCCTAATATAGTAATACCAACTGTATAAAGACTTTCAACATCAGTATCTTCAAGCATATTCTGCATTGCAAGGAAATATCTAAACATTGAATATTGTTGAAGTTCTTTTGTAGTTAATATTAAATTAGTTATTTTCCAAACGATTTCATCATTAATTGAGTCTTCACAAAGACAAAGCATTTTCAAAAGAACATCAATTTCCCATTTTAATGAAGGGGAATATTTTTCTAAACTATAAAATATTTTAGAAGTAAGTTCAAGTTTAAATTCTACATTTGAAGTTGAATTAATAAAATCTAAAGTCTCAGTTACTATTTGTCTGATATTTTCAGTATTAACAATTAAATAAGTCAAATCTAAACTTCTTCTTTTAATAGCAATATCAGGGTCTTTAAGGAATTCTAAAATTACATTTTTATGCTTTTGAACAGTTTCTATGTCTATTTTCGCAATATCGTTTAAAGTATTAAGAGCTAAATATTTATAATTATTATCTTTGTTGGCTAAAAACTGTCCTAAAATTGAACCTCCGAGTCCTTTTAAAGATTTACTACTATCATATGAAAAAATACATCTAACTAATTCATATAAAACAGAATTCCCTGTATTTTTTCTTGTTGTATCAGTATTTGATGGAATACTGTTTAATAAACTTTCAAGTTCTCCATTTTCTTTTGAACTGGTTTTTCCGAAATGAGCAAGTACTTCTAATATTCTAACCTGCAAAAATGGATCAGCAATGCCATTAACATCATAATCAGGCGCATAACTTGAACTTATTAAATTTTTTAAATATTTGCATAAAGGGGAAATATATTTTTTATATTTTTTCACTGTTTTTGGTTCAGCTTTAAACACTTGTTCAACAAGGGCAAGTCCACTAAGTAATACACCGTGATTTTTGTCTTCGAAAATTGTACTCAATTGGGGTTCAACTGTTTCTATTAATTCAGGGCAACTTCTTACGACTTTACTTAAAGCTAAAGCAGCTTTTTTTTTAATGTAAGGATTTGTAGAATTTAAACATTTAATTAATTCAGGACATGTGTCCCTACACATATCTGGCGTACCTACTTCTCCTATGGTTGTCAATGCTGCAGCTACTACAAAACGATTATTACTTCCTAGGTCTTTTTTAATGATATTACTACATAAAAGAAGAATTTCACTTTTTTCATCCAACAACATACATATTCCTAAGTAAGCTAAACGTTTTTGCGTAAAGTTTGGAGAAGCTAATAAACTTATGCAAGTCATTTGAATGAATTCAGTAGGATAACCCATTAAAGACATTGCCATACATTTTGTCATAGAACGAACTGCAAGTTTTTGAGCGGTTTCTTTTTTTAAGTTTCGAATTTCTGCAGATTCTTTGTTACATAAGCATCGTTCTTCGTCCAAGGTCTTACAAGCACGAATACGTTTGATGAATTCTCGAAGTTTTAACATTTTGATATGAAATAAAATATAATTAAAAACATAAACTTTTATATTTTTATAATTTTATTAAATTAAATGAGGATATAATAATA
>JAKSUH010000131.1 GCA_024413395.1 archaeon | reverse complement strand
CAAAATACTTTTATTTCTTAAATTCTTCTAAAACATTAAAGTAATCTTCATAATTCTCTTTTAAAAGTCTTCGAATATCTAATTCATAAGGGCATTTATCTAAACAATCTCCACATTCAGTACATTCTTCTATTTTTTTCATTTTAGATATATACTCTTCAGTTAAGCAAGGTTCGGTAGGAAATCTTCTAATCTATAAACTCATTCTAACGCACTGATTAATGGTAATTCCTTGAGGGCATGGCATACAATATCCACATCCACGGCAAAAGTTAATTGCTAGTTCTACACGATCTTTGCGGATAATTTTCGTTTATTTCATCATCAATTTTTGGAGTATTATCTTGATAAGATAAAAATTCATCTAGTTCACTCATTTTTGAATACCCCAAATAGGTAAAACATTTTCATAATTTAACATATAAGCATAAGCAGCTTTTGAATTTTTTAATAATCCTCCTCCCATTGCTTTCATAGCTATAAATCCCATATTTGACTCTTTACATTTCATAACAAGGTCTAATTCTTTTACACCAGTTAAATAAGAAAATGGGAATTGTAAAGTTTCATATGCACCTGTTTCAATAGCTTCTAATGCGTTAGAATAATTATGTGTTGTAATGCCTATATGTTTGATTAATCCTTTGTCACGAGCTTCTAACATTGCATTATAAAGGCCATTTTCTTCATCTGAAAGTGGAACAAAAGGTAAATTATGGAATTGGTATAAATCAATGTAATCAACTTGGAGTTCTTCTAAAGAAGTTTCTAAATCTTTCCAAAAATCCTCTACATTTTCTGCTGCTGTTTTACTAGCTATTATATAATCTTCACGAGGATAATCTTTAAAACTAATACCTATTTTTTCTTCACTATCTGTATAAAAACGTCCTGTATCAAAAAATTTATACCATTTTCAAAAGCTTTTTTCAATATCTTTTCAGCATCGCTGAATGTTGCTCTTTGAATAGGTAAAGCTCCAAATCCATTTTTATTTACTTTTAAACCTGTTTTACCAAGAGTCACATATTCCATTTAATCACCTTAATTATATTTATATATTCCCAAATTAATAAATTAAAGTATAAATCTTATTTTTTGTGATTTCATGAATGATTTAGAAAAAATTGTATATAAACATACATTATTAAATGCAGCAAAACATAAAGGAAATGCAAATCCTGGGGCGGTAATGGGTTCTATAATGAGTCAAGAACCAGATTTAAGAAGCCGCGCTAAAGAAATAGGTCCAATTTCAGGTAAGATAGTGGCTCAAGTTAATGCTTTAAGTCCAGAAGAACAAGCAGAAGAAATGGCTAAATTTGATGTACAAGTAGATGAGCCAAAGAAAGTTAAAAAAGAAAAAGGACTTCAAGAACTTCCAGGTTCACATGAAAATGTAGTTATGCGTTTTGCACCTAACCCAAGTGGGCCTTTACATATAGGACATGCTCGTGCAGCTGTTCCTAATGGTGAATATGCTAAAAGATATGGTGGTAAATTCATTTTAAGAATTGAAGATACAGACTCTAAAAGAGTCTATGAAGAGGCTTATGAATTAATTCCTCAAGATTTAGAATGGTTAGGTATTAAACCAGATGAAGTTATTTATCAATCTGATAGATTTGAAATTTATTATGATATTGCTCGCGAATTGATTGAAAAAGGAGCAGCTTACATGTGTACATGTGATGGTGGTGACTTTAAAGAACTTAAAGATGCATGTAAGCCATGTCCTTGTCGTGATAATTCTGTAGAAGAAAACTTAGAATTATGGGATAAATTTGATACAATGGCTGCTGGAGAAGCAGTTTTAAGAGTCAAAACTGATATTGCTCATAAAAATCCAGCTATCCGTGATTGGGTTGCTATGCGTATTGTAGAAGAAGAACATCCTCGTTTAGGAAATAAATATAGAGTTTATCCCATGATGAATTTCTCAGTATCTGTAGATGATCATTTACTAGGTTTAACCCATATTCTAAGAGGTAAAGACCATTTAGCTAATACAGAAAAACAAAAATACTTATATGACCATATGGGATGGGAAGTTCCTGAATTTATTCACTATGGTAGATTAAAAATGGAAGATATTGCATTATCAACTTCTAAAGCTTTAGCAGGAATTGAATCTGGGGAATATTCTGGATGGGATGATCCTCGTTTAGGAACTTTAAGAGCTATTGCTAGAAGAGGAATAAATCCAAGAACTATTACACAACTTATTAGTGAAATGGGTGTTAAAATGGCAGATTCAGCTATTAGTTGGAAAAAGATTTATGGATTAAATCGTAATTTCTTAGAAGAAAAAGCAAATAGATATTTCTTTGTAGAAAATCCAGAAAAAATTGCTGTTGGTGGATATGAAGATGGTGATGTCACTATTGAAAGACCATTGCATGCAGATTACTTAGATCGTGGAAATAGATTATTACCATTTAATGGTGAAGCTTATTTAGCTGCTCAAGATATTAATGATGGTTTATTTAGATTAATGAATGCAGTTAATGTTGAAATTAATGGAGATGAAATAAATTATCATTCCACTTCTTTTGAAGAAGCACGTGAAGTTAAAGCTAGAATCATTCAATGGGTTCCTATTGAAGATAATGTTAAAGTTTCAATAGTGATGAATGATGCTTCAATTAAAGAAGGTTTAGCAGAAGGAGCTTGCCGTGATTTAGCTATTGGAGATGTTGTACAATTTGAAAGAGTTGGATTTGCACGTCTCGATGAAATTAAAGATAATGAGCTAGTATTCTATTTTGCTCATAAATAATCTTTTTTTCTTTCTATTTTTTTAGATTATTTTTAATCTATTTAATTTTACTTTTCTATAGAGTAATACTGCAGCAATTATCATAAATATAAAAACTGCAATCATAACCGTCGGAGCAAAATGATGAGAAGTTGCTGGAATAATAGATAAAATATAAGTAATTATTC
>JAKSUH010000130.1 GCA_024413395.1 archaeon | reverse complement strand
ATCCTCATTTCATTTAATTAAATATAAAATAAAAAAAATAAAAAAAATATAAAATATAAACCTTTAATTAAATTTTATTTCATATCAAAAAATAATCCAATAAAATGCTCAAACTTCGAGAATTCATTAAAAGAATTCGTGCTTGTAAGACCTTGGACGAAGAACGTTGCCTTTGCAACAAAGAATCAGCAGAAATCCGTAACTTAAAAAAAGAAACAGCTCAAAAACTTGCAGTGCGTTCTATGACAAAATGCATGGCAATGTCTTTAATGGGTTATCCGACCGAATTTATTCAAATGACCTGTATAAGTTTATTAGCTTCTCCAAACTTTACTCAAAAGCGTTTAGCTTACTTAGGAATATGTATGTTATTAGATGAAAAAAGTGAAATTCTTCTTTTATGTAGTAACATAATAAAAAAAGATTTAGGAAGTAATAATCGTTTTGTAGTCGCAGCAGCATTGACAACAATAGGAGAAGTAGGTACACCAGATATGTGCAGAGATACTTGTCCTGAATTAATTAAATGTTTAAATTCTACAAATCCTTACATTAAAAAAAAAGCTGCTTTAGCTTTAAGCAAAGTAGTAAGAAGTTGTCCTGAATTAATCGAAACAGTAGAACCACAATTGAGTACGATTTTCGAAGATAAAAATCATGGAGTATTACTTAGTGGACTTGCTCTTGTTGAACAAGTATTCAAAGCAGAACCAAAAACTGTTAAAAAATATAAAAAATATATTTCTCCTTTATGTAAATATTTAAAAAATTTAATAAGTTCAAGTTATGCACCTGATTATGATGTAAATGGTATTGCTGACCCTTTTTTACAAGTTAGAATTTTAGAAGTACTTGCTCATTTTGGTAAGTCAAGCTCAAAAGAAAATGAAGAACTGGAAAGTTTATTAAATAGTATTCCATCAAATACTGATACTACCAGAAAAAACACTGGAAATTCTGTTTTATATGAATTAGTCAGATGTATTTTTTCTTATGATAGTAGCAAATCTTTAAAAGGTCTTGGAGGTTCAATTTTAGGACAATTCTTAGCTAATAAAGATAATAATTATAAATATTTAGCTCTTAATACTTTAAATGATATAGCTAAGATCGATATAGAAACTGTACAAAAGCATAAAAATGTAATTTTAGAATTCCTTAAAGATCCTGATATTGCTATAAAAAGAAGAAGCTTAGATTTGACTTATTTAATAGTTAATACTGAAAATATCAGACAAATTGTTACTGAAACTTTGGACTTTATTAATTCGACTTCTAATGTTGAATTTAAACTTGAACTCACTTCGAAAATATTTTATAGTTTAGAAAAATATTCCCCTTCTTTGAAATGGGAAATTGATGTCCTTTTGAAAATGCTATGTCTTTGCGAAGACTCAATTAATGATGAAATAGTTTGGAAAATCACTAATTTAATTTTAACTACCAAAGAACTCCAACAATATTCAATGTTTAGATATTTCCTTGCAATGCAAAACATGTTAGAAGACACTGATGTAGAAAGTCTTTATACAGTAGGTATTACTATATTAGGAGAATTATTTAAACTCATTATTGGAGTATCAACTACTGATGAAGAAGGAAATACAATAACCATTACTGAAGAACAAATTGTTGATTTAATGGTTAATTTAGATAAAAGTTCAGATACTTCTGAGCAATTAAGAGAATTATTAATGAATGCTACTTTTAAAATGATAGGAAAATTAAGTCCAGAAAGTGACGAAAAATTGAAAAAAATTTTACAAAATGAAACTAGAAGTTTCTATCCTGAAGTCCAAGAAAGAGCTAATGAATATATTACTTTTACTCAAATAGCAGGAGGTGATATGCAATTACAAATAACAGATAATATCCCTGTTCCAAAAGTAGATGAGGAAGATGCAGAAGCCTGTGGCGAAAAAGCTGGTATTGGTGATGAACCAAAAATTGAACATAAAGAAACCATTGTTGAAGATTATGAAACTGATAAAGGTTATAGAAACTTAATTAATGGAGCAAACATTGATGATGTTAATAAAGGAGGAATTGGCGGAGGAATAAGTAAACCAAAGCCTCCAAAAAAAGTCAAAAAAAAAGAAAAAAAAGAAGAAAGTAAAAAAGATTCTTTACCTGTAGAAGAACCAATAGGAGTTCCAGAAAATAAAGTCGAACAGCCCGCCCAACCACAACAACAAATGGGAGGAGGAATTAATTTACTTGACGATATTTTCGGGGTATCATCAAATACTAATACTAATACAAACCCACCACCTACTGCTAATAATAACAATAATAATGATATTTTCAGTTTACTAGGAAATATGGGAAGTGGTAATGCAACTAATACAAATCCTCAACAACCAAGTGGTGGTTTAATGGACTTGAATTCCATTATTTCAGGAGGATCTCAACCACAAGCAGCACCAAGCTCTGGTGGATCACCTTTCGATTTTATGAATATGGGTAATAATGCTGGTTCTAATAATATGAATGCTGGTGTTGACACTTCTAATATGAAGGAAGTTTTCAAGAATAATGATATTACTATTTATTCTAGTTTGAATCAAAATAATAACGTATATAATGGAGCATTTTATGTATCAAATAATACTGGATCACAGATTAATGATGTTACTATTAACTTCTTAGTTAAAAAATATATTTCTTGTCAAGTATTAAGCACTAGTGCTAAAGATTTATCTCCAAATGCTTCTATGGGAATTAAAAAAGAAGTCTCTATGACAAATAACGACCCTAATAAAAATGTCGTTATTAAATTAAATATTAACTATAATAAAGAAGGTAATTCAATTAATGAATCAAAGGTTATAACTTTATAATTTAGAATTAAAAAATATTTAAATAAAAATAAATAGTGAAATAATGAATTAAACATTTTTGATTAAATTATTAATGAAACTTAATCTATCATTTTTAAAGACATAAACAAAAATAATT
>JAKSUH010000013.1 GCA_024413395.1 archaeon | reverse complement strand
TTGAACACGTTCTACATGAGAAGAGAATGTTGTAACAATCATTCCAGTTTTTTCATATAATGGTCCTTGCATCATGTCTTCTAAAATATTACGAGCAACTCTTTCGGAATATGTAACTACTTCGTTTTTGTTTCCTACATTAGTACTTTCAACAATAAGAGTTAAAACTCCTTTACGACCTAATTCTCTTAAACGAGCATAATCAGGTTCTTTTGAAACTTTTTGATGATTATCAAATTTAAAATCTAAAGCATAAACAATAATTCCATCAGGAGTGTGTAAAACTGGGAAAACAGCTTGAGGAATAGAATGAGTAGATTGTACAAATTCTAATGTAATATCTTTAAATAATTTCATTTTGTTTCCAGCTTTTAAAGGTTTAATTTTATTGTTTACTTTAAATTTACGTTCACCTTTAATTTGTTTTTCAATTAAAGCGCAAGTATATGGAGTTCCAATCAATGGAGCATCATATCTATGAGCTAATTTAGCTACTGCGCCTATATGATCTAAATGACCGTGAGAGAATACAATTCCTTTTACTTTACCATCTACATCCTTCATTAAGGTATCATCAGGAATAACTCCTCTTTCAATTAAATCTAAACTATGCATTATATCAATATCTGTATCTTCGTGAATGCTTATTCTGTCAAGGTGGATTCCCATATCAAATATGATTACATCTTCGCCGATTTTTACAGCAGTCATGTTTTTACCGACTTCTTCATATCCACCAATTGCAATTACTTCAACACTCATTTGTGTTTACCTCCTACTATAGTGGGTTGTGTTAATTCCTCTAGCTTCTAACCATTCTTTAGTTTCGCCTCTAATAACTAATTTAGACTTTTTAAGTTCTTCTAAATTAGAAGCACCAACTAAGAACATAGCTATTTTTAAGGATTCATTAAATTTATTAATAAATTCAATGATATGATTATGAGATAAATAAGATTTTTTAAGGAAAGGAAGTGCCATACCTACACTATCTGCACCAAGAGCTATTGCTTTTGCAGCTTCTAAACCAGAACGAATACCTCCAGAAGAAATAACAGGAATATTAACATTATTTACACATTCGACAGTTGAAATAGCTGTTGGAATTCCCCAATCCCAGAAGGTTTCTCCTAAATACCTATCATCTGCACGGTAAGTTTCTACAGCTGCCCAACTAGTTCCTCCTGCACCTTCAACATCAATAAAACTAATTCCTGCATCTTCTAATTGAATAGCAACTTCAGCAGAAATTCCACAACCTGTTTCTTTAGCCATAACAGGAATGTCTACACAATCTACAATTCTTGAAATATAATCAATAGCTCCTGTAGCATTTACATCCCCTTCAGGTTGGATTGATTCTTGTAAAGGATTTAAGTGAATAGCTAAAATATCTGCATCTAAAATTTCTACAGCTTTTTCTGCATATTCTATTTGAGGTGCTCCAATATTTCCTAAAAGTAAACAATCAGGAGCTTCTTCACGAACAATAGAATAAGTATCCTTTAAGTTAGGATTTACAATAGCTGCTCTTTGAGAACCTACACCAAGTGCAATTCTTTTTTCTTCTGTGGCTTTAGCTAATGTTTGGTTAATTTTTTTAGCTTCTGGATGTCCACCAGTTATTGCAGTTATAAATAAAGGTGATTCAAGTTTTTTACCAAATACTTCAGTAGAAATATCAATTTCTTCTTTATTAATTTCAGGAAGTGCATTATGAATTAATTCAATATCTTCAAAACCAGTAGTTTTATTTTTAAATTCTACATCATAATTCTTACAGATTAATAGATGTTCTAATTTTCTATCTGAAATCATATTTTCACCTCTTAGATATTATTGTTCCTTTAACCTTTTCGTTTTTTAAAGCTTTATAAATATTATTTTCTTTATTAGCATTGATAATCATAGAATCTATACCTATATCAGCAAGTGCTAATAGTTCTTTTATTTTTCCTACCATTCCACCAGTTACATCTACACTTGTAGAACCTTCAAAAGTTTCTAAATCTTCTAAAGATGTAAATTTATCAAAAAATATTGCATCATCATGAGTTTTAGGATTTTTATTATAAACTCCATCTACATCTGTTGATAAAATTACATTTGTAGCTTCTAATTCTTTTGCTAAAATTTGTATGATTTGATCTCCTGAAATAACAGCCATTTCAAGTTCATCATCTAAAACTACATCCCCAAACATTACTGGAATATATCCTTTTTCAAGATATTTTTTAACTAAAGTAGAATTAAATGAATTTACTCTTTTATTAGAACTAGTCATAACAGAAGAAGGCGGAATAGCTATAACTGGAAGCTCCATATCAATTAAAGCTTCACATATAAGCATGTTTAATCTTTTAACTTCGTTTTCAGTTAATGTAAAACCTATTCTCTTTTGAGAATATTCTTCAGGGGCAAATTTCTCCCCTATTTTATATTTTTTAGCTGGAGGATGACCGAATGAACCTGCTCCATGAACAATTACTAAATTTGTAACAGCAGATTCTTTAATCTCTTTAGCTAATCTTTTGAGATTATCACTATCGATTTCACCTTTAGAGGAGTCTTTTTTAGTTAAAATACTTCCTCCTAACTTTAAAATATACATCAAATCACTAATTTAATAATATACTCTTGAAGATACTCCTTTTGAGGAAAAATTAGTTTTTAATACATTATCTTCTTTAGAAATTGCTTCAGCAACATCATTAACACATCCAGGAGCAAGAGCTATAATACTTCCTCCACCACCTGCACCTGTAATTTTAGAACCATATGCACCTGCAGAACGTGCTGCATAAACCATACGAGATAATTCAGGAGTATTAACACCTAAAGAATCTAAAAATCCATGGTTAATATTCATTAGTTCACCAATTTGTTTAATATCTCCTGCTAAAATAGCTTGTTTTGCATAATTAGTTAAATTACCCATTGAAGAAATAATAGAGCCTGCAATTTTAGGATTTCTATTTTTTAAATTTCTTACATCTTTAACCATTTTACCAGTATTACCATATTTATTAGTGTAACCTATAACAAATGGTGCTTTAATATTGGTTTTAAAATGTTCTACTTTCTTTTTACGTGATAAATAAACTAATCCTCCATAAGTACATACCATAGTATCTAAAGGAGAAGCAATACCTTGAACAGCTTCTTCTATTTGGTGTGCATCATGAGCTAAGGATTTTTTATTAAATCTAATGTTATGATAACGGTAAATAGCTGCTAAAGTAGCAACAGTAACCGCTGCTGAAGAACCTAAACCTGAACCAATAGGTGTTTCAATAGATAAAGTCATTTCAATAGATGAATGATCATGAACTCTATTAAAAACCTCTAAAATATATCTAATAATTCCAGGAGTTCCTCTGATTAATTTATAATTTTTATGTTTTGTATCAAGAATAGCTTCGAAATCTAAATCATAAGATTTTAAAATAGTTTCATCACTTTTAGCAGTTTCAATTTTAACAGTAGCTCTTTTATCTAGAGCCCCAGCTATAGCTGGTTCATTATAAACTACTGAATGTTCTCCAAACAAAATTGTTTTTGCAGGAGCAGACGCTATTGCTTTCATTTTAACACCTTATTTAAAAATTCCTGAAGCATAACCGACAACTCTTGATAAGTCGCCTGTAATGTCCCCACTTGTATAATGGGTAAAAACTTCACTTTGATTTAATCCAGTTAATTTACTAAGTTCAATTGTTGTTAAAACAGGACCATATCCACACATTGTTATATCTTTTGATATTACATCATCAAATAATTTTTTACTATTCATTTCTTCAATATCTTGAAGTACTAAAGAATCTGCTGAATTTGCACCTTCTTGAGTGTAAAAATGAGATAAATCTGTACTAGCTATTACACAATAAGAAGATTCAACCTCTTTTGAAGCTGAAACAATTGCTTTTGCAACTTCTAAAGTATTTTCAAAACTTTGATATCCGAAAGTTATGGGTACGATTTTAAAATTATTTGAAAAATATTGTAAAAAAGGTAACTGTACTTCTATACTATGTTCTTGAATATGTGCTGTAAAATCACTTGATGCTTTATCTGCATTATTGATTATAGCATTTGCAAAGTCTTCATCGACTTTAACATTTCCAAGAGGAGTGATCCATTCTACTTCATTGAAAACTGAAATCTCTTTACCAATTCCAGTATGATTAGGAGATAAAATTATAAAAGTATCAGGAAAACCTTCACGAACAATCTTATCATAAGCAAATGATGCAGCTGGACCTGAGTAAATAAAACCTGCATGAGGAACAAAAACATTGAAAGGATAATCTCCTTTATAATTTTCGCATTTAAGAGTAGGAATTTCCCCTACACCAAAAGAAGAAGTGAAAGAATTTTCAATAGATTCTCTTAAAGCTTCTTCGCCAGCAGGATAAAACATCCCGCTAACTGCAGGTTGTTTCAACATATTAAACTCAATTAGAATTTAAGTTCAAAGTCAGTTGCTTCAATATCTAAATCTCCGTCTTCTGGAATGTCGCCTCTTTCTCTTAAGATTTGTCTAGCAAGTAACCAGTAAACGAGAGCGATAGCTTTTCTACCTTTGTTGTTAACAGGTACAGCAATATCTACAAAACTGAGTAAGTTTTCAGTATCACATAATGCAATAACTGGAATACCGTTTTGTTTAGATTCTAAAATAGCTTGAACATCAGATCTTGGGTCAGTTACAACAATAATTTTTGGTTCGATGAATTTAGCGTAAGTAGGGTTAGTTAAAGTACCAGGGATGAATCTACCAGGAATAGTTTTTGCACCAGTAATTTCACCGAATTTTTTAACAGGAGCTTGACCATATTGACGGGTTGCTACTATTAAAATATCTTCTGGGTCGTATTTAGCTAATAATTTAGCTACTTGTCTAATTCTTTCATCAGTTTTTTGAATATCTAATATATATAAACCATCAAATCTTACTCTGAAGATGTATTTTTCCATATCACTAGTTTTTTGTTGGGTTCCGATATGTAAACCTGCTGCTAAGTAGTTGTCTAATTCGATTAATAATTCTGACATTTTTTCACTTTTTATTTTATATTTTTAATCTTCTTTAATTTCTATGCATTCTTCTGGACATACATCCATGCATACTTCACATGCGTTACAGTCTTCTACATCAACGATTTTTACATCAACACCATCAAGAATTAAACATTCTTGTGGACAGACATCAACACATTCAGCACATTCTGCGCCTTTACATTTATCAAAGTCAATAGTAATTTTTGCCATTGAAAACACCTAAAATTTCACCATTCTAGGATTATATAGTTTTTCTTCTATACGGATTAATTCATTTAATTTAGCTATTCTCTCTCCACCAATCGCTCCAGTTTTTATCATTGGAGAATTAAAACCAACAGCTAAATGTGCAATAGTTTCATCAGTAGTTTCACCAGATCTATGAGAAACAACAGGTACAATATTGTTTTCTTTAGCTAATTTAACAGTTTTATAAGTCTCAGATAAAGAACCAATTTGATTTGGTTTAATAATTATAGCATTTGCTGCTTTCATTTCAATACCCTTAGCTAAAATTTCACTGTTAGTTACAAATAAATCATCACCACAGATGAGACATTTATCTCCAACTTTAGCTGTTAATTGAGCAAATCCATCGAAATCAGCTTCATCAAATGGATCTTCCACATAGAACATTCCATAAGTTTCAATAATATCTTTAACGAACTCAATTTGATCGCCAGTATCTCTTTTGATACCATCTTGAGCGTAAACATATTTTTCTTCTTTCGCATTCCATAATTCAGATGCAGCCATGTCTAAGGAAGGTTTAATTTCAATACCTAACTCATCACCAACTTCAGAACATGCTTGAGCTTGAATTTCTAAAGCAACATCATTAGTAATATTAGGTACCCAGCCACCTTCGTCACCTTTACCACCAGTAAAGTTAGAATCTTTAGCTGAGATTAAATCTTTTAATCTTTTATGGACTGCAGCATTTGCAAATACTGCTTGAGTCATGTTAGTTGCTCCAACATGAACCACTAAGAATTCCTGAATATCAGGTGCATTTATACCAGCATGAGCTCCACCATTCATCATGTTTCCAAGAAGGAATGGTAATTCATTAACAAAATTACCTCCTAAGAATTTATAAAGAGGTAAATTGTTTGATGCGGCTGCAGCTTTTGCACACGCCATGGAAACTGCTACTGCAGTATTTCCACCAATAACAGACAAATTATCTGTTCCATCTAATTCTTTCAAGATAATATCAATATCATTGAGATTTTCTGCATCTAATCCTATAAGTTCAGATGAAACAACATCTTCCACTTCAGCAATTACAGAATCGATACTTGTTTCTGGAAAAGAAACAACTTCTCTGGAACCTGTACTTGCTCCGCTAGGTGAAGCTGCTCTACCAAAACCGCCCCGAGTAATAATATCTACTTCTACAGTTGGGTTTCCTCTGCTATCCGAAATCTTACTAATTTGAACGTCCTCTATTATACTATCCAAAAAAACACCTCAGTGTCAGTTAATTTGTTACCAAAATAATCTATATTTAATTAAAATTAGTAAATTTCTTTATAGATTTGAATTGGTATTTTTTATTTTTTTAATAAATATGATATATGGAGAGATGATTATTCATCTCTAACAATATCTAATGGTAATTTACCTTGTTCGAATTCAACTTTTGCTATATCGATTGGATCAAATGAACCAGCTTCTTGAGGTGTAACTTTAGGTTTAGCACCCATAGAAATTTGAATAGCTCTTGCTCCAATTAATCTAGCTTTTTCAAACCTTGTATATTCTTTTGCAGTCATTTTAAACTCCTACATTTTTACCATTTTTCTTAAATCCCTAAATACCAAACTTATTCCCAAGTTTCCACATGAGAAATAAGCATTCTTCTACAGCAATATCTTTTGATACCTAAATCATCAAGAACATCTTTGGATTTTTCACCATTTTCAATTCTTTGATTGTATTCATCAAAATATGCTGAAACCGGTTTTCCGCAACTTAAGCATCTTATAGGAATCATTTAAAGCCTCATTTAATTTTATTAATAAAATTTTATAAAAGTACAGATAGTATCTACCTGTAACTTTTTTGGTTACGTGCTCTTGCTCCAGGACCACCATACTTTTTAGGTTCAGAACGTCTTGGGTCTCCTACTAACATGGTTCTGTCATATTGAATATATTTTTCTTTTAAAGCCATGTCTTGGGACCATTGAACGAGTCCTTTTGCAATTACCATACGTGCAGCTTCTGCTTGGCCCATTACTCCTCCACCAATTACATGTACATTGATATCTACTTGGTTAGCGAAATCTCCTGCAATTTGTAATGGTTCGAATAATTTTAAACGTGCAAGTTCTGGGTCGTATAATTCAATAGGAACTTTGTTAACTCTAACTTTACCAGTTCCTTCTTGAACAGTACCTCTAGCGATAGCTGTTTTACGTTTTCCACTTATATGAATAACTTTTACCATAATCACACATCCTATCTAGAATTTAGCTCCTAAAAGTTTAGAAACTTCTCCTAATTCAATTCCTTTTTTCAAGTCGTTATATTGTGTTTCAGGAATATTAACAATTTCTAAGTTTTCGTATTCTGCAGGAACACCAACAAAAGCTTTTAAACCTTTGAAAGCAGTACGTCCTTTAGATTTTTTGAATGGTAACATTCCTCTTACAGTTCTTCTGAATATGTCGTCTGGTCTTCTAGGATATTTAGGACCTAAATCACGAGGATTGGAAATACTTGCTCTGTCAACTCTTTGTTTGTATTTAGCGTAAGCCCAATCTTTATTACCAGTTAACATTATTTTTTCAGCATTAAGAACAACAACTTCTTCGCCGTTGAGAAGATTTTTACTAACAACACTAGCTAATCTTCCTAAAATATGTCCTTCTCCATTTATAATAATCATAATTACATCCCCCTAATCCTATTGCATAATTCTAACGTTGCTACCTTTAGGGTTAGCTTCCATTAAATCCTTAATAGTGAGAACTTCTCCACCAGCAGCTTCAATTTTAGCTGCAGCAGTTTCAGAGAATTTTAATGCAGCTACAGAAACTTTAATATTTAAGTTTCCATTAGATAAAACTTTACCAAGTACTAAAATAGTTTCCCCTTCTTCAGCATATCTTACGATATCAGATAAGTTTACTTCTGCAGTTCTTCTGTTGGATTTTTCTAATCTTTGAGCAACATCTTTCCAAATAGCTACTTCTTCAGTAGCAGATTTAATTTTAAGTTTCTTAATAAGGTCAATAAGGTTAGGATTTGTTTTTGTTAATTTCTTAACCATATTAGCTTCCTCCTTGTTCACAGAATTCGATGAATTCATCAGCCTTTTTATCTAATTCTTCACAAGCTTTTAATAAAACTTCTTTAGGCGGCATAGAACCATCGGTTTCTATTGTAAATATAAAATCATTTTCACGATGATCTACATTAATATAACTTCTTCTTGGAGTTTCATTAGAATTGTTTTTAGAAGCTCTTACACAGCTTTTACACATTGCACAATCTTCAATATCTAAAATTTTAATCTTTTTAGATCTTCTATCGGATTTTAAAATGCCTCTAGGACATGCATCTGCACAATCATAATCAATATTTACATCATCATTAAAAGTGATTTCAGGATATTGTTTGTATGCACATACAGTTGTTGGCATCCATTTTGCATGGTCTTTTCCATATCCAATTCTAGCATAAGCTATAATATTAAGCTCTTCTCCTTCTTTAAGTTTTACTAATGGAATTGCATCGTATACTGGTTTAATTTTTGAGTCTGAAGATTTTAAATCTTTGGAATAAACTAATTTAGGTCCAACTTCGTTGAATTCGAATGCTACACTACATTTAGCACAACGTTCATCTTCACCACAACATTCATCCATAGGGAGTAAACCTGCGATTGCTTCTTCGTCAGAAACTAAAGGAGTTAATCCTAATCTATGAGCTAGTACCTCGTTAAACATAGCAGAATCATTTCTGATAATGTTAACGTCTTCGATAGCTATTTTAGGCACATTTACCATAGCATATCTTCTGATTGCATTGATAAAAGGCACTTCAGCATCACGGACAATGAATACAATTTCATCATCACTTGATTTTTTAACTTCTATCTCCATATTAAACCCTCTTTCTATACTCTTCTACCTCTTTTACCACTAGGTCTTCCAGTACCGTCGTGAGGAATTGGAGTAATATCTTCAATTTTACCTATTTTAATTCCAGCTCTTGCTAAAGCACGAATAGTAGCTTGTGCACCAGGTCCTGGACTTCTAGGTCCATTTCCACCAGGAGCTCTTACTCTAATATGTAAGCCTACAAATCCTTTTTCTTTAGCATCATCAGCTACTCTAGTAGCTGCAGCCATTGCTGCAAAAGGAGAAGCTTGTTGCCTATCAGCACGAACAACTTTTCCACCAGACCATTGAGTAATGGTTTCTGCACCAGTGATATCAGTTACAGTAATAATAGTATTATTAAATGATGAGTAGATATTAGCTATACCCCATTTTTCATTTTTTGCCATAATTACACCCTTCTATTCTGCATTGTCTGCATTAACTTTACTTTCTTTAGCTTTATTGTACTCTTCAATTTGTTTAGCTACAGGAGAAGATTTGTAGAAACCGATTTGGTCTTCTTCTTCTTTTAAAACTACATAACTTGGAGAGTTAATTTTCTTACCGTTTAAAGTTATGTGTCCATGTACAACAAACATTCTAGCTTCTTTAGGAGTACGAGCTAAACCTTTTCTGTATACAACAGTTTGTAACCTTCTTCTTAAGATATCTTCTACAGTTAAATTTAAAATATCTTCAAGAGGTGCACCTTCTGGCAAAACACCAGTTCTAGCTAAGTGTCCTAATAATTCTAATTTTTCTTCTTTTAATTGATCTTCTGAAAAACCAAGTAGGTACCTTGCTTCCCTACTGTATCTTCTAACTAAAGTATCAGCTTTCCAAATTTCTTTTTTATTTTTTAAACCGTATTTAGTCATTAATTTGTTTTCATCTTTAATTCTTTCTGCATTCCAAGGATGAGGTGGTGTATTATACTTTTTCCTTGATTTTCTTGGATGTCCCATAAAATATCTCCTTAATAATTATTTTTAAAAAAGTCCTTAAATCTATGAACGTTTTACACCGACTGTAGAGCTGTGTCTGAAAGTAGATTTAGTTCTTTGACCTCTAACAGGTAAACCAACTTCGTGTCTTCTTCCTTTGTAACTTCTGGTCTTTTTCATTCTGTTTAAATCATCTCTTAAAGTCATATCAAGGTCAGATTCAATTAAATGAACATTGTCACCAGTTTCGTAATCATCTCTACGGTTTAACATCCAAGAAGGAATACCGTTTTCTAAAGGATTTTCTAAAATCTCTTCAATCTTTAAAACATCTTCGTCTGCTATGTAACCTATTTTAGCATTTAAATCTAATCCTAAGGTTAAGCACATAGATCTAGATAAAGATACTCCGACACCTTTAATATCAGTTAAAGCATGTTCAATGGTTTTATTGCCATCTATGTCCTTTCTTGAAATACGCACCAAGTGCTTAAAATCGTCTTCCATTAAATAACCTCCGTTTATTAGAGCGAACCTACGAGACGTAAAATATAGATTCGAATGTTTTGATTTTCAAAACACAGTTTTATTCAACAAATATAAACTTAGTATTTAAACTAAGAGTGGTAATATCAGTTTTTTTTATCTAATCAAAAATTAAGCTAAACGCTACAATTTCGAAAAAAATAAGTTTAAAAAACTAATAAACGCCGAGACTGGGATTTGAACCCAGGAGGGCCAGATGCCCACGAGATTTCCAGTCTCGCGCCTTACCAGGCTAGACTATCTCGGCATGCAAAATAGTTTAGTAAATACTTACTAACTTGTTAACTATTAAACTAACAAGATATTATAATATTTATTATATTAATATATAAACTTAATGTTTATTTCCATAATTTAGGATAAATACCAGTCTTCATGAAAACTTTATTTGTATTAACTACAAAGCCAGAATCAGAATCTAAAATTTCATCAGTTGTATTTAATGCTAAACCTGCAGCTACTAATTCACCTTTTAAAGTTTCAATAGCTACGATATCATTTTTTTCAATACTTTCATGTAATTTAGCTATTCCACCACTTGCTAAATCAGCTCCATGACATATAGCACCAACAGCTGAATCTTTAATTACAATTTTAGGCAAATAATCTGCTGCACGCTCCATTGGCATGATTGTATCTCTTAAAAATGATTCATCACCATCTTCTTTCCAGAAACAATATGCATCTTTTAAATCATGTAATGTAACAAGATTATTTTTTTCATTGAAAGATTCTATTTGAGTTCTTCTTAATTCAGCCATGTGTGCTCCAACACCTAAAGCTTCACCTATATTATGACAATATGTTCTAACATAAGTTCCAGCTTCACAGCCAATCCTAAATAATACATCTCTACCTTTAATTTCATAAATAGTAGAATAATAAATATTACGTGTTCTTAATTCACGTTTAACTGAAGATTTAACAGGAGGTAATTGGAAAATTTTACCTGTAAATTCAGCAAAAACTTCACGTATTTTATCTTCATCTACATCTTGATGAAAAGTTAAAAGACATACATATTCTTTAGGAGCAGTTAATAAAAGTTGAATTGCTCTTGTAGCATCGTCAATACCTAAAGGTAAAACACCAGTAACCTTTGGATCTAATGTTCCACCGTGACCTGTTTTTTCACAATGCAAAATACGTTTTACCCAAGAATCAATCTCATGAGAAGTTGGACCTGAAGTTTTATCTAAATTAATTACACCTTTAGAAATATATTCCTCAATAGGTCTTTCTTCAGGTTTACATCCAAAATCTGGATTTGTAAGACTATTAGATTTTGTTATCATGTCCCTTTTCATGAAATATCCCTTATAAAAATAGTTAAAAAAACTCTATCATTAAAATAAAAAGATAGTAAAATTGATTCATCTGAAAAGATGAACTATACTCTCTGTTTTGTATTAATACACTTAAGCGATTGGTTCTAAGTGATTAATGTTACAACGTCTGTTTCTTACTCCGTCACCTTTTACTTCAACGAAGTTTTCATCGATAATTGCAACAATTTCACATTCTTCACCAGCTTCTCTTCCAGCGGTTTTAATACATTTTCTACCTACTTCAATAGCTGCCATTTATATCACCTTTAATGTTGTTAAAATGATTTTTACAATACTTTCAGGTTTGAAACTGTCAGTATTAATCACCATATCATAGACATCCATGTCACTTATATCTATATCATGGATCTCTTTATACCTTAAAGCTTCACTTGCTTCACGTAAACGAATTTCACGTTTAGCTATTGCCTCACTTTTTGACTCCCTATCCATAATTCTTGAAGCTCTGACATGAAATGGTGCATGTAACCACACCTTGAAATCAGCCTCTACGAAATATGCTGAAAGTCTACCTTCAACAATGAGGTTTTCAGCTTGTGATGCAATTTCAGCTTGGCGTTTATCTAACTCAATATCGATGTCAGTATTACCTTCAGCATATTCATTGAATTCTATAACAGACATGCCATGTTCTTCAGCTAATTGTCTGAAAACATAACCTGCTGATATATATTCATATCCTAATTCTTTAGATAATACTTCAGCTAATGTGGTTGTACCACTACCAGCTAAACCACCGATTGTAATTATCATTATTGTCTAGCCTCAGCTTTAAAATGTTTACGAGCACATTCAGAACATAAGTACCCACCGAAAGGACGGCTAGGTCTTTTTTGAGTTTTAGATAATTTGTTAATTTCATATGGACGTCCACGAGGAACACCATGTAAAACTTTTCCACATTCAGCACAAACATGCTTACTTGGTTTTTTCTTTTTGTATCTTAAAACGTTCTTTCCACCAGGGGTGTTTTTACGAACTCTTTTATATGATCTTGATCTATATCTTAATTCAGGCATTTAATCACCTATAATTTCCTTTTTTTTGTAATTCAATAAATAGAATATATAAGTATATTCATTTCTTTCTTAATAAACATACCATTATTTTAGAATCCTTGTTTAAATCCTAAGAACTTTCTGATTATTTGACTCATAGCAAAAGTACAAATCATATACCATAATAACCAACCAATTCCAAATGGAATAATTGCAGTACCGCCATAAATGAAATGACCTAACCAATGCCAAATCGGTGTAAGACTAATATAGTATACAGATGGAGGTAACATAACTACTAAATGACTAATAATGGAAAATCTCATCCACCAAAAGATTAAAAGAATAGGAACCATTGTTGCAATCATTGGTTTAAATGAATTAGTCATCATTTCACTTTGTTGTTGCATCATTTCTCCTTGTTGAGCTTGTAATTTAGCTAATTCTTTACCATCACCTTTTTGCTGAGCTTCTCTGAGTTTTTTATTAAACTCTTTCATTTCAGCTTGAATACGATTCATTTCATCTTGGTCAACAAGATACTTGTTAGCAATTGTTGTAATCAATGAAATAATAGTAGAAATTATGAATACTGTAAACATAGGATTATTTGGAGTAGGGTCAATCAAATAAATTGGATAAAATATTTGATCTAAAACTCCGAAAACCATACCTAATATATCCATTTTCTTCACCTATTTTAATACTTCAACTAATTTTGAAACTGTGTGTTCTAAATGATTATCATGATTAAAGATAATTTTTACAGTAGCTCCTGTTAAAGTTGCATAAGCCATAGAAGCAGCTCTATTCATTTCTTGATGTAATTGAATACTTGCTGCAGTTTCTGCATCTCTAGAACGAGTTTCATCTGATAATCTTCTAACAATAATTTCATCAGGATTTGCTTCAACTAAAACAAAAGTATCTGGATTTAATGCTTCAAGTACCCATATTGGTAATCCTGCTAAGTAACCAGAAGGAGTACTAATAGTACAATGAGTATCTACAATAACATTAGATGTTTCAGATCTTTCTTTAATTCTAGCTGCAGCTTTTTTCTGAATTTCTTTTTGAGTTTCTGCAGGTAATTTACGTAAAGCGTCTCTATCATCTACAATTTTTTCCTCAATAGCAATTTCAGTCATGATGTCCCCATAATTTAAATGAAGATAATCAACTTGTTCAAGTGCTTTGTTAAGCACAGTTGAACTTCCTGAACCTGGAATTCCTGTTAAAACTATTAATTTCATTTAATTCCTCTCCGAATAATGATAATAGGAGAATTATTCTCCTAAAAATTTCCTCAATACTGGGTTTGCTGACATAAGTTGTTCTTCTGCCATTTCTTCATAAAGTTTATGAATAATACCCACAGTAAGCAATACTCCAGTACCTCCACCTAAAGCACCAGTTAAATCTGCACCGAATGCAATTAAACCTACATAAACACCACTTAAAATGGTAAGAGCTGGAATATACTTTTTCAATATTTTATAAAGTTGACGTTTACTACTTCTGAAACCTGGAATTTGTATACCAGAGTTATAAAGTTGTTCTGAAATTTTCTTAGCATTTAATCCACTGATTTCAACCCATAAGTATGAGAATCCCATACAGCAGAAAATGAAGAAAATAGCGTATATAATTACGTGAAGTGGATCAGTTACTAAGTAAATAGGATTGTTAGGAGTGGATAAGTAATATGCTATACCACTTACAGCTTTACCATTAACAACTTCACCTAAAATAGGAATACCTACTTTTTGGAATACAGTAGCAAGTAAAGAAACGTTTACAAGTAATGCACTGGTTAAAATAACCGGCATGTTACTAGCATATACAAATTTAAGAGGGTATTTACCTACGGAACCTCTTACTCTACCGTGTCCTCTTACACTACCATGAGAAATAGGAATTTCTACTCTCATAGATTCGCCATATAATACAACTAAGAATACAATGAAAGTTGCAATAAGTGGAACTAAACGATAGATTTTCCAAGTTCCGGTGAATATGGATTGGATGAAATGAAGAATAATACCTGCACATGCACCATCTGCTCTTGGTAAGAAATTGAAGGTACCTATAATAATAGCTTCACATACACCTGCAGCAATGAATAATCCAATACCACTACCGAATCCCCATTTGGAAACAACTTCATCTAAGTAAATAACCAATATAGCACCAATAACAAGTTGAAAGAATAAAATTCCAAGATATTCTGGACCAATTGGTACTAAACTACCAGTTAATACTAATACACCTGCTTCAAATATTGTGAAAACAACTGATAAAATTTTTTGAGTAGCTTGAAACGCTGCTTTATCTTTATGAGAGGAAAGATCTAAATCTAAAAGTTTAGAACCTACTAATAATTGTAATACAATAGATGCAGTAACAATAGGACCTATTCCTAAAGTAAGAATAGAACCAAAACTACCAGCCATTACAGCTCTTAATTGAGCAAACTGATCTACTGCTGCATTAGATAAACCATAAAGTGGAATTTGAGTTAAACAGAAATATAACACTAAAATTACAGCAGTCCATTTAAGTTTCTCATTAAAGTCTTGCCTATGTACAGGTGCTTTAACCTCAGGAAGAAACTTAAATAACGGTTCTAAAAAATCTAAAGAAGACATGTTTTACTCCTCACAAAAAGGATTAAAGCTATAATTCTATAGCTTCTCCTCCAAATTCTTCAATTTGTTCAATAGCAGATGCTGAGAATTTAGGTGATTTGATAATGAAAGCTTTGGTGATAGCACCTTTAGCTAATACTTTATCATAACCTAATTCAGTTACATCGATAACAATAGAATCTCCTTCTTTAGTAGCTTTACCAGCTTCTAATAAAGCGTCTGCATGTTCTTCTAAGTAACTTACATTAACAGCATTAACTTTTTTAATCATTTTTTGAGGTCTTTTGAATCCATGTTTACCATAGTGGTCTGGGTCGTGGATTACAGTCCAAGTCCAGTGCTGTTTATCCATACCAGCTTTACCTTTACCACCTTTGTTACCTGCACCTCTACGTTTTTTAGTACAGCCTCCTCCGTTGGATCTGGAACCTCTCATTTTGTTAATTTTACGTTTTTGTCTAATCATGTTAACACCCGATTTAAACCATCCTTTTTACAAGGTTTTTGATTTCTTCTCCCCTGTAACCTAATGATCCACCTTCGTTTACGGATACACGAATAGCTTCGTATCCTTTTCTAGGAGGGTGTAAACGGAATACAGGTTTAATACCTAAATCAGCTAATTTAACTTCAGATTTAATTACAGCTTCAGCTAATGCTTCAATAGAATCATAGTCGGAGTTTTCTGCAACATATTCATCAGTTACTTTTGCTCCACCGACAATTTTTCCTCTTTTAACAATCATTTCAGCAACAGCTTCAGCATCGATTTCACCCCAAGTGATGTAATCTTTTGCTTTTTGAAGCATTCCATTATAACTAGGAGTATCTTCGATTAAAACTGCGTGGTTGATTCTAGTAAGATTTAACATATCTAAAGTATCTGCAATACCTCTGATAACTCCAGTTGTTCCTCTAACTCTAATAACTAAAAACATTATAATCACCAATTAGTAGTTAACTCCCATTTTTTGAAGTTCTGTTTTAGTTGCTTTTACTGCACTTAATTCTTTTAATGCATCGAAAACAGCATTAGCAAAGTTTACAGTAGTTTGGGTTTGACCAAATGATTTGGACCATACATCTTTAATTCCTGCAAGTTTTAAGATTGTTTTACCAACATCTCCAACTACAAGACCTACACCAGCAGGAGCAGGCATTAAAGTTACTTTTACAGAACTGGTTTTACCAGTTACTTTGAAAGGTACGGTGTGTTCTTTTCCACATACACAACCCCAATCTCCACAACCTCTTCTTACTTTAATAAGGTTGTATTTTGCATTATCAACTGCTTTTCTAATTGCTGGACCGACCTCTTTAGCTTTACCTTGGCCTAATCCAACGTATCCATCTTTATTACCTACAGCAACAATTACTCTGAAATTAACTTTTCTACCGGATTTATGCATCCTTTGAACTAAGTTAACATCCATTACTTCTTCTTCTAAATCTG